>NZ_JBEYID010000003.1:276438-508635 GCF_040635605.1 Streptosporangium sp. NPDC006930
GCCGTTCGGCGCGTGGGGGACGTGCCAGACTACAGAAGCTCGGGATCATCGCGATAGGTGCGGTGTTGGCAGGACTACTGCCGACCATGGCCCGCCGCCGGGGTGGCGGGGTCGTATCTCAGTGCCGCGTGCTCAGTCTCGCGGTCTCAGTGGTCGTGGCCGGCATGGTCGTGGCCGTCGTCGTCCTCGTCCTCGTCGGAGGGGCCGTCGGAGGGCTCGACGCCCAGCACGGCCTCGCGGGGCTCGATCTGGTCGACGTGCTCGATCAGCCCAAGGACGTGGTCCGGCTCGATCAGCCACTGCAGCGCGGTGGCGCCGGTGTCGTCGGCCGAGACCAGCTCCGCCTGCTCCTTGCGCTCGTCGTCGTCCAGGTCGGCGTCAGGGTGGCTGATCTCCTTCAGCGCGGCGGCCTGCAGGGCGGCGATGTCCTGCACCTCCACGGTCAGCTCAACGGTCAGACGCAGGTAGCGTTCGGTGCCCGATACATCACTCATAGTGTGAATCCTAGTGCCTGGGTGGGGTGGACCAGCCTAAGGGAGTTTCCACTCCACGGGGGTCGTGCCCTGCTGCTCGAGAAGCTCGTTCGTCCTGCTGAACGGACGGGAGCCGAAGAAGCCGCTGCGGGCCGACAGGGGACTGGGGTGCGCCGACTCGATGGCCGGGACGGAGCCGAGCATCGGGCGCAGGTTGCGGGCGTCGCGTCCCCACAGGATCGCCACCATCGGCTTGTCGCGGGCGACGAGGGCCTTGATGGCCTGCTCGGTCACCTCCTCCCAGCCCTTGCCCCGGTGTGAGGCGGGCTTGCCCGGCATGACGGTGAGCACCCTGTTGAGCAGGAGCACGCCCTGCTCGGTCCAGGGGGTGAGGTCGCCGTTGCTCGGCATCGGCAGCCCGAGGTCCTCGGTGAGCTCCTTGTAGATGTTGCGCAGGCTGCCCGGGATCGGGCGCACGTCCGCGGCGACGGAGAAGCTCAGGCCGATCGGGTGACCCGGCGTGGGGTACGGATCCTGGCCCACGATCAGCACCTTGACCTGGTCAAACGGCTGTTGGAAGGCTCGGAGCACGTTGGCGCCCGAGGGGAGGTACTGCCTGCCTTCCGCCACCTCCCTCCGGAGGAACTCGCCCATCTCGGCGATCTTCTCGGCGACGGGTTCGAGGGCCTCGGCCCACCCGGCTTCCACGACTTCGTTCAAGGGACGTGCGGCCATGTGCAGGACCCTATCGAGGTTTTAGGCCCGGTACGGCGCGCGCTGGGAATCAGCGCGTGCCGCACCGGGCCTGCCCCTGTTAACTATTTCACCGAGCCAGCCATCATCCCCTGGACGAAATACCGCTGGAAGGCGAAAAAGAGGATCAACGGGATAATCAGCGACAGGAAAGCACCTGGCGCAAGAATGTCCACGTTGGTCCCGAATTGCCGCATTTGGGACTGTAGGGCCTTGGTCATCGGCTGGTTCTCGGTGTTGGCGAAGACCAGCGAGACGAGCAGGTCGTTCCAGACCCAGAGGAACTGGAAGATGCCGAGCGAGGCGACCGCCGGTTTGGCCAGCGGGAACACCACGGTCGAGAAGATCTTCCATTCCCCGGCGCCGTCCATCCGCGCCGCCTCGAGCAGCGAGCGTGAGATGCCCGCGAAGAAGTTTCTGAGCAGGAAGATGGCGAAGGGGAGGCCGAAGGCGACGTGGAAGAGCACCACGCTCGCGATGGAACCGAAGATCCCGGTCGAGCCGTACAGTTTCGCGATCGGGATCAGCGCGATCTGGGTCGGCACCACCAGCAGGCCGACCACCACCAGGAAGAGCGCGTCCCTGCCGGGAAACTCCATCCAGGCGAACGCGTACGCCGCCATGGCGGCGATGCCGATCACCAGGACGGTCGAGGGCACCGTGATGAACACGGTGTTCCAGAACGACGCGGTGAACCCGGTGGCGAGCAGGTTGGAGTAGTTCTCAAGGGTCAACTCGGCCGGCTTGGTGAGGATCGTCCACCAGCCGCTGGAGTTGTTGGCCGCCTCTTCACGGATCGAGACCACGAACAGGCCCAGGGTGGGAACCAGCCAGAACAGGCCGATCAGTACCAGTACCGCCTGGACCAGGCCGTTGCCCAGCCGGTCCACGATCCTGCTGAGGACGCCGCGAGGTGGGGTGCCAAGGGTGGAGGTCGTCACTGGTTGTCCCTCCTGAACCGGCGGATGTTGAGAATCATGAAGGGAAGGACGAGGAGCAGCAGGAAGATGGCGAGCGCGCTGCCCAGCCCCTGGTTGCTGCCTCCGCCGAACGAGACTCGCCACATCTCCAGCGCGATCACATTGGCCTGCGGCTGCACCGATCCCGGTGCGATGACGAAGACCAGGTCGAAGACCTTCAGGGTATTAATGATCATCGTGACGAACACGACGAGCAGTACCGGGGAGAGCAGCGGAACGGTGATCTTGCGGAACACCTGCCACTCGGTGGCCCCGTCGATACGGGCCGCCTCCAGCGCGTCGCGCGGGATGGCCGCGAGCCCTGCCGCGATCAGCACCATCGCGAACCCGGCCCACACCCAGACGAACGCGCCGATGATCGCCGGAGTGATCAGTGTCGGGCCCAGCCAGGGGATCCCGCCGAACGCCGCCTCGAAGTTCGACTGCGGCAGTCGCACCTGGTAGTCACCCGGAGCGAGCCCGGTGAAGCGGAAGGTGCCGTCGGCCCCGCTGGTGGCGGTGGCCTTGACGGCGCCGTTCTGCACCGCCTCGACCGTCATCCCGGCCAGGGCCTTCTCGGTGCCGTCCACCTCGTTGGCCGCGCCGCCGCCGCCCTGGGTGAAGTCGACCCAGACGGTCCCCGCCAGTTCGCCGGGACCCGGCTGGACCGCCTTCGCCGTCGAGGCCGAGGCGAGGGTGTCGGGCTTCACGCCCACGAGCGGCAGGAGCACGGCCTGCCCCGGCTGCGCGGGCTGCTTGGTGACCACTCCGCCGCCCTGTTCCGCGGTGACGGGGGACTGGTCGTTCTCCCTGGGGCGGGCGTCCGGGTAGCCGTTGCTCGAGCCGAAGAGACCGGTCACCGAGGTGATCACCGCGTTGGCCACCCCCCGGTCGGGGGCCTGCTCGTAGACGAGGCGGAAGATGACGCCGGAGGCCATCAGGGAGACGGCCATCGGCATGAACACGACCAGCTTGAACGCGGTCGCCCAGCGGATCCGCTCGGTCAGCACCGCGAAGACGAGGCCGATCACGGTGACCAGGGCGGGAGCCACCGCGACCCAGATCAGGTTGTTCCTGATCGTGGTCAGGGTGGAGGAGTCGCTGAAGATCGTCGCGTAGTTCTCGGCCCCGACGAAGGTGCTGCCGCTGGCGTCGTAGAGACTACGGAAGATCGAGTAGATGATCGGGTAGATCACCATCACGCCGAGTACGAGCGCGCCCGGCAGCAGGAACCAGATCGCCAGCCTCGGCGGCGGCCCCAGCCGGGAGGCCCCGGCGGGCACCTTCGCGGGCGTGGCCGTCGGTGCGGCCGCCCCCGCCGTGGCGAGTTCCGGCTCGGCGGCCGGTGCGGCCGGGTCGTCCGACCTGACATCGGCGAGCGCCGGGTGGCCGTCCCCGCCGTCCGTCTTTTCCAAGGGCTGCGGGGTCTCGGGGGTCTTCGAGGGCTCGCCGCCGGACGGGGTGGTGTCAGGGGTGTGGGGGGAGCCGGCGCCCCGCGCCGGCCGCTGGGTGTCGTCAGGTCCGGAGGAGGGACCGCGGGCGGCGTCGTCGCCGCCACGCGAACCCTGCGGGCCGTCTAACCGATCGGTCACGGCCTTACTCCCCTACTTCCAGGCCTTCTTGGCCTCGGCCTCAAGCTTGTCCTGGATGCCCTTGATGTCCGAGGGGGTGCGCACGAAGTCCTGCAGGTACTTCCACAGGGCCTTGCCGTCGGTGCCACCGAAGGCGCTGGGCGCGAGGTCGGACATGTCATAGCGGACCGTGTCACCGGCGGCGATGATCGTCTCGGCGAGCTTCTTGGTCATGTCGTCCGGGTAGTTGTCGGGCGAGACGTTGCGGTTGGGAGAGAGGTAGCCGGGAAGCTTCGCCCAGACCTCGCCGCCCTCCTTGGAGGCGAGGAACTCCAGCAGCGCCATCGAGCCCTCGGACTCCTTCAGCGCCACCGCGATGTCACCGCCCAGCACGACCGGCTCGGTCTCGCCGACCTTCGGGAACGGGAAGTACTTGGCCTCCTCGCCGAGCTTCGCGCCCGACTGCTCGGCCGTGACGCCCACGAAGTCCGCCTCGATGACCATCGCCGACTTGTCCTGGCCGTAGACCTGGGTCACGCAGGTCGGGAAGTCGGTCTGCAGGGCACCGGCGGAGCCGCCGAGCAGGAACTCCTTCTTGCCGACGAGCTGCGCGATCTTCTCCAGCGCGGTGGTCACGCTGGGGTCGGTCCACGGGATCTCGTGCTTGGAGAGCTTGGTGTAGTTCTCCGGGCCCGCGGAGGACAGGTAGACGTTCTCGAACAGGTCGGTCAGGGTCCAGCCGGAGGCGCCGCAGAGGGAGAACGGCGGGGTGCCCGAGTCGGCGATCGTCTGGGCGGCCTTGATCAGGTCGTCCCAGGTGGCGGGGGGCGTCACACCGGCGTCCTGGAAGGCCTGGTCGCGATACCAGACGAGCGACTTGTGGGCCGCCTTCACCAGCACACCGTAGGCCTGGCCGTCGGCGGAGCCGAGCTCCTTCCAGTACGGGGTGTAGTTGTCGTCGATCTGCTTCTGGACCTCGGCGGTGAGTGGCTTGAGCGCCTTCTGGTCCGCGTACTGCTGGACCAGGCCGGGCTGGGGCAGGATCGCGACGTCCGGCGGGTTGCCGCCCTCGATGCGCGGTCCGAGGTAGGCGCCGGTGTCCTCACCGGTGGAGGCGTAGGTGACCTTGGCGCCGGTCTTCTCCTCGAACGCCTTGAGCACCTGCTCGAAGTTGGTCTGCTCGGCGCCGGTCCACTTGGCGGCGACCTCGACGGTCACCCCTTCGAGGTTCTTGGCGGCCGGGGCGGACGCGGGCGCGCTGTCACTCGTGGCCGGTGCGGGGGCGGCCGACTCGCCGCCGCCACACGCGGCGAGTGCCAGGGCGAGTCCCGCCGTCGTCACCGCTGCGATGGTTTTGCGCATACTGAACAAACCTCCTGAGACGTTGAGGCGTGAAATGGGGGGATATGTAGGACGAACAAGCAGCCGAAATGGGGATGACGGCTTCTGCCGGGGGTTGGCCCCGGCCTCATTGGGCCCGGATTATCTCTTCGAGTTGGCCCTTCATGGAGGAGACGACGTCGTTGCTGGCGCCGTCCTTCGCGAAAGGCGGTGTGAGGGCGTTGGAGACCGCGCTGGCGATCACCAGGCTCACCTGGTTGTAGTTGGCGCCGGCGGGCCTGGGCCGAGCGGAGAGGATGCTCTGCTTCAGGACCGGCAGGTAGGGAAAACGCTTGATCAAATCGGGGTCGTCGTACAGCTCGGCCCACACGGGCGGGAACGAGCCGTCGGCGAGCACCCGCCGCTGGTTCTCCAGACCGGTGAAGTAGCGGATGAACTCGGTGGCCGACTTCTGCCGCTTGGAGAAGGCGCTCACCGCGAGGTTGTAGCCGCCGAGCGAACCGGTGCCGGGGCCGTCGAGACCGGGCAGCCGGGTCACCCCGAACTTGCCGGCGACCGCCGAGGTGGTGGCCGGTCCGTAGGCGTGCGGCCAGTTGCGGGCGAAGGCGAGCCGTCCCTCCTCGAAGGCGAGCTGCGCCTCGTCCTCCTTGTAGGAGAGCGACTCCTCCGGGATCCACCCCTCCCGGAACCCGTCCATCAGGAAGTCCAGACCGGCCTTCGCCTTGGCCACGTCCATGGTCACCTTGGTGCCGTCCAGGCTGAGGATCTGCCCGCCCGCCGACTGCACGGCCTCGGTGAAGTTGACGGTCAGGCCCTCGTAGGCCAGGAACTGCCCCGCGTAGCCGCCGATGCCGTACTTGTCGTGCAGGGCGCGCGCCTGGGCGCGCAACTCCTCCCAGGTCCTCGGCGGCTTGAAGCCCTCCTTGGCCAGCAGGTCCCTGCGGTAGTAGAGGAGGCCGGCGTTGCTGGTGTACGGAACCGCCCAGAGCTTGCCCCGGTAGACCGCCGTGTCGACGACCGGCGGCAGGAACCGGTCGAGCGGGAACATCGTGCGCTCCAGCGGCAGGATCCAGCCGGCCTCGGCGAACTCGGCGGTCCAGATCACGTCCAATCCGATCACGTCGTATCGGTCGCTTTTGGCCTGGAGGTTGGCGACCATCTGCGCCCGCTGCTCGTCGGCCGCCTCGGGGAGTTCGAGCAGGGTCGCCCGCTCCCCGGGGTGGGCCTGGTTCCAGCGGTCGAGCAGCGGCTGCAGGTAGGCGGTCGCGGGGCGTCCGATCACCAGGGTGAACGGACCGGTCCCGCCGAACCGCTCACCCTCCTGGGCGCCGGCCGCCGAACATCCCGCCAACCCCGCCACGAGAAGCACGGCGAGCGCGACGGGGATGAGTCGGCGCACCATGACCTCCCGGTTTCCAGTTGGTTACATACGTGTTAGGTAGATGCATGCATGTTATGCATAGCGATATCATCACCGTCAACGGATAACCCCGTAACGCTCACGTAACGAGCTCTCCGAGGAGGTGGGGCGTGCGGCTGACGCTGCTGGCGCTCCTCGCGAAGGAACCTGCCCACGGCTACGAGCTCAAACAGGCACTTGAACAGATCTTCGGCAGCGCCTACCCTTCACCGAACATCGGGCAGATCTACGTCACGCTCGGCCGTCTGGAGAAGGACGGTCTGGTGCGCGCCGTGGACGTCGAGCAGTCCAACCGGCCGAACAAGAAGGTCTACTACCTGACGGCCGCCGGCCGCGAGATCCTCGACACGTGGGTGGACGAGCCCACCGAGGGCCCCAGGGTCCGGGACGAGTTCTTCATGAAGCTCGTGCTGGCCCCGATGACCGGCATCGCCGACAGAATGGCGATGATCAATCGCCAGCGCCGTCACTACCTCGGACTCATGCGTGACCTCAACGAACTCGCCGAGCGGACCGACCCGGAGAATCAGGTCGCGCTCCTGCTGGTCGAGGGGGCCATGCTGCACCTCCAGGCCGACCTCGACTGGCTCGAACGCTGCCAGGAGGAGCTGAGTTGACGTCTCCCGTGGTTCCCGTGGTTCCCGTGGTCGAAACCGTCAATCTCGTCAAGATCTACCAGGACGGCGGGGTGCCGGTGCCCGCGGTGCGCGGGGTCGACCTGCGGGTGAGCCCGGGGGAGTTCGTGGCGGTCATGGGCCCCTCCGGCTCGGGCAAGTCCACCCTGGTCCACATGATCGGCGGCCTTGAGACGAGGACCAGCGGCGAGATCTGGCTCGACGGGCAGCGGGCCGACACGCTCAGCGAGAGCGCCTGGGCGCTGCTTCGCCGCCGGAGGATCGGTTTCGTCTTCCAGTTCTTCAATCTCGTCGCCAACATGACCGTGGCCGACAATGTCGAGCTGCCCGCGCTGCTGGCGGGGGCCTCCACGCGCGAGGCCCGCCGCCGCCGCGAATACCTCCTCGGCGAGCTCGGCCTCACCGCCCGCGCCGACGCCGCCCCCTCCCAGCTCGCCGGGGGCGAGCAGCAGCGGGTCGCGCTCGCCCGCGCGCTGGCCAACGAGCCGAGCCTGCTGCTCGCGGACGAGCCCACGGGCAACCTCGACAGCCGCAACACCCGCGACGTCCTGCGCCTGCTCGGCGAGGTCCACCGCGAGGGCCAGGCCATCATCCTGGTCACCCACGACGCCAGGGTCGCCAGCCTGGCCGACCGGGTGGTCTCCCTCCTGGACGGCCAGGTCGTCGACGACGGGGGCGCCGGGCTGGTCCGCCGCCGCCCCAAGGGCAGCGCCGGCGACGTCGTCGAGCTGAGAGGCTGACGGTGCGCCTCCCGCCCTCCCCGTCCACGGGTTCGCCTCGGCCCGTGCTCCCGAGGCTCTTCCAGGTCGGCGGCGTCATCGGCCGAGGCATCACGGGTTCGCCTCTGCCGGTGCCTTCGGGGCTCGCCGGTCCGGCGGCCCCGCGGGCTCCGGGGGCCCCACGGGCATCGCGAATCGCGGGGAAGGCGTCGCGGTGAGCACCGTCCGCGCCTCCGTGAGGTGGATCCGTGCCGACCTCAGGGCCCGCAGGGGTCAGGCACTGCTCACACTGCTCGCCGTCGCCGGGATCGTCACGGCGCTGATCACCTCCGCGACCCTCCTGGAGGACGGCACCAACCCGTGGCGGGGGCTGTTCGCCGAGTCCAGGGGCGCGCACGTGTGGATACACACCAAGGACGCCCCCGACCCGGCCGCGCTGTCGAGGCTGCCCGGCGTGGTCCAGGTCGCGGGACCCTACCGGTCGGCTCCGGTCACCCTCACGCTGGACGGCAAAAGGTCGCCGGTGGCGCTGCGGGAGATGTCCGCGACGCCGCCGCGGGTCGCCGCCCCGCTGATCCGCGAGGGGCGCCCGCTGCGCTCCGGCGACACCGACGGCGTGGTCGTCGAGCGCTCCTTCGCCCGGGCGCTCGGCCTGAGGGTGGGCGGCGCCTTCCCGGTGACCGCGCTCAACGGCGCCACCCACCCGCTCATCGTGGTCGGCCTGGCCGACACCGCCGACCAGGGGTTCTACCCCGAGTGGACGCCCGGCCTCGCCTGGACGCTCGCGCCCGTCCTGGCCAGGGTCGAGCCCGCGCTGGGCCGCAGCGAGTCGGTCACCGGGCTGCGTCTGGCCGACGGGGAGACCACGCTGCCCGCCGTCCACGGCGCCGTCACCCTCCTGGACGAGCAGATCCAGCGGATGTCCACCTGGCGTGAGGTCCGCGCCTCGATGGAGCTGGACAACCGGCTGCTCGGCCTGCTGCTCGCGCTGTTCGGAATCACCGGGCTGGTGGCCGCCGCGCTCGCCATCGCCAACGCGGTGGGCGGCCGGGTGCTGAGCCAGACGCGCGACATCGCCACCCTCAAGTCCCTCGGCTACACCCGGGGCCAGGTGTTCGGCGTGCTCATGGCCGAGCACGGCGTGCTCGGGCTGCTCGGCATCGTCCTCGGACTGGTCTGCGGGCAGATCGCGGCCTCGTTCGTCCTGGACGGGGTGCCGATACTGCCGCTCTCCCCGGTCCCGCTGCTCGCCATCACCGGTGGCACCGCCGCCGTGGTCCTGGTGGCGGTGGCACTGCCCGCCTGGCGGGGCGGCCGTACCCCTCCCATCCCCGCGGCGCCGGTCGCGCCGCCCAGGAGGCACCTGTCACGGCTGGCGCGCCTGGCGCTCCTCATCCGGCTGCCGCCCGCCCTGGTCCTGGGCACCCGGGACGCCTTCACCCGTCGCGTCCCGGCGTTCCTGAGCATCTTCGGCGTCGCGATCCCGATGATGATGATCACTATTGGGCTCGGCTGCTGGGCCACCCTGGACGACTTCCTGCGGCACCCGGAGCGGGTCGGCCAGGCGGCGGCGCTCACGGTGCGCCCGGACAAGCTCTCGGCCGACGACGCCATGCGGATCGCGAGGGCCGACCCGGAGGTGCTGGCGGTCTACCCCGGCACCGAGGTGCCCGCGCTGGAGCCCGAGCAGACCAGGAGCGTGCTGGCCCGCGCCGCCGGAACCTCCGCCGAGCCGTACCCCTTCTCGGTCGTCGAGGGGCGGATGTACGCCGCCAGAGGGGAGGCCGTCGCGGGGCAGGGGCTGCTCGACCTGCTGGGCGTGAAGATCGGGGACCGGGTCCGGCTCACCGTCGGCGGCACCCCGCTGATCGTGCACCTCGTGGGCCGGGTGGTGGAGCCCGACCAGGACGGCGAGGTGCTCTCCTTCGGGATCGACAGCCTCGCGGCCAAGGACGCGGTGCCGCCGCAGTTCTACAGTCTGGTGCTCAGGCCGGGCGCCGACCCGGCGGAGGTGAGGGCGCGGCTGATGGTCGCCTCGGGAGAGGCCCTTGAGGTCCAGCGGGTGGTGAATCCGGCGGAACGGCTCGCGATCATCCGCGTGGTGATCGTGGCGCTGATCGTCGTGCTCGCCCTGCTCGGCCTGGCGAACCTCCTGACGGCGAGCGCCCTCGGCCTGCGCGACCACGCCCTCGACCTCGCGGTGCTCAAGGCCATGGGCCTCACACCCCGGCAGGTGGCGGCCACCCTGGTCACCGGGACCGGCCTGCTGATCGTGCTGGGGGTGGTCGCGGGCACCGTGGCCGGGGCCTCACTCGTCGGCGGGCTGATCGACCTGCAGGGGCACACCAGCGGTGTCGGCGCGGGCATCGGCCGTACGCCCTCGGCCCTGACGCTCGCCGTCGCGGTGCTCGTCGCGGTGGGGAGCGCCCTGCTGGTGACGTTGATCCCGGCAGGGTACGCGGCCCGCGCCCAGGTCCCGGTCACCGCGAGATAACCCCGGCTCGTCGGCGTTCACCCGGGACGGCCCCGGGACGATGATCGTCCCGGGGCCGTTCGGAAAAAGGGGTGGTTCAGCCGTCGATGCCGGGGACGTCGGCGTTCTTGAGCGAGAACCAGTAGAAACCGTGACCGGGCAGGGTGAGCAGGTACGGCAGGGTGCCCACGGGGGGGAACCGCACCCCGCCCCTCGCCTCGACGGGGATCATGCCCGCGAAGCGGCGCAGGTCGAGCTCGACCGGCTGCGGATACTTCGAGAGGTTGTTGACGCACAGCATCAGGTCCTCGCCGTCCTCGCGGACGAAGCTGAGCACCGCCGGGTTGCTCGACCACAGCTCGTTGTAGACGCCGGTGCCGAAGACCTGGTGGCTGCGGCGGATCGCCAGCATGTTCCTGGTGAAGTGGAGCAGCGAGGCGGGGTTCTTCTGCTGCGCCTCCACGTTGACCGCCTGGTATCCGTGGATCGGGTCCATGACGACGGGCAGGTACAGGCGTCCGGGGTCGGCCGTGGAGAAGCCCGCGTTGCGGTCGGGGCTCCACTGCATCGGGGTGCGGACCGCGTCACGGTCCTCCAGCCAGATGTTGTCGCCCATGCCGATCTCGTCGCCGTAGTACATGACCGGGGAACCGGGCAGCGAGAGCAGCAGCGCGGTGAACAGCTCGATCTGGTCGCGGTCGTTCTCCAGCAGCGGGGCGAGGCGGCGCCGGATGCCGAGGTAGGCCCGCATGCGCGGGTCCTTGGCGTACTCGGCGTGCATGTAGTCGCGCTCCTCCTCGGTGACCGTCTCGAGCGTCAGCTCGTCGTGGTTGCGAAGGAAGATGCCCCACTGGCCGCTGTCGGGGAGCTTCGGGGTCCGCGACATGATCTCGGAGATCGGCTCGCGGCTGCCCCGTCGCACCCCCATGAAGATGCGCGGCATGAGCGGGAAGTGGAAGGCCATGTGGCACTCGTCGCCGCCGGTCGCGGGGTCGCCGAAGTACTCGACCACGTCCTCGGGCCAGCCGTTGGCCTCGGCCAGCAGCACCCGGTCCGGGTAGAGGCGGTCGACCTCGGCGCGGATCTTCTTCAGGTACGCGTGGGTCTCCGGCAGGCCCGAGCAGTCGGTGCCCTCGCGCTCGAAGAGGTAGGGCACCGCGTCGAGCCTGAAGCCGTCGATGCCCAGGTCCAGCCAGAACCGCAGGACCTCCAGCATCGCCTCCTGGACCGCCGGGTTCTCGTAGTTCAGGTCCGGCTGGTGGTGGAAGAAGCGGTGCCAGTAGTACTGCTTGCGGACCGGGTCGTAGGTCCAGTTGGACTCCTCGGCACCGATGAAGATGATCGGCGCGTCGGGATACCCGGTCGGGCTGTCGGACCAGACGTAGAAGTCGCCGTACGGCCCCTCGGGGTCGTGCCGGGACGCCTGGAACCAGGGGTGTTTGTCGCTGGTGTGGTTCATCACCAGGTCGGTGATGATGCGCAGGCCTCGCTGGTGCGCCGACTCGATCAGCTCCACGAAGTCCCCGAGGTCCCCGAAGTCCGGAAGGATCTTCATGTAGTCGGAGATGTCGTATCCGCCGTCACGTAGGGGAGATTCGTACAGCGGAAGGAGCCACAGGCAGTCGACGCCGAGCCACTCGACGTAGTCCAGCTTCTCGATGAGTCCGCGCAGGTCACCGGTGCCGTCGCCGTTGGAGTCCTTGAACCCGCGGACCAGCACCTCGTAGAAGACCGCGCGCTTGTACCACTGGGGGTCCGCCGAGACGAAGTCCTCGGCCACGGACTCCTGGGAAGGGGAGGGGAGGGGGGATGGGTTCATCGTGTTCTCGCTCACGGTGATGAAGGGCAGGACGAAGTCACCGGATGCTCCGGCTGATGATGTTTGGTGACCGCGCCGGCGGGAGCCGTCATCCCCACGGGCTCCATGCCCCCGGACAGGACGAATTTGTGATTCAGGACTGTCCGTTGTGGCGCTTTCTGGGCCGAACACTACCAGCCACCTGAGACCCCCGAAGCCCTCTTGGCGTGGTACATCGCCCCCTCCCCACGGAATTTTCGCGCGCATCGCGCCACGGCCGCGTAATCGTCGCGTCGCTCATTGTTTTCCTGTGTGAAACATGACACGCCACAGGGGGGTGACCTCGTCCTATGCCCGGGGATCCGGCCGATACACGGATCTTCTCGCGAGGCCGGGGACCGGTCCTTTGCGCGGATGTTGCGAACCGGGTCCCCGCGGCATTCCCGGGGCATTCGCGGGGCACTCTCAGGGCACTCGCGGGGCACTCTCAGGGCATGGAGAAACCCTCACGGAACCGGACGCCCCGGAAACACCGGGGCGGGCACAGGACGGACGGAGACCGGCCCCGGTGCGGAGGGAAAGGGGATCAGTTCCAGGGCGGGGTGAGGTCGGGAAGATGGTCCTGGTAGTCGCCGAGCCAGGCGCCGAACAGCACCAGACCGCGCACCCAGAAACGGTCGTTCCAGCCGTTGAACCGCGCCAGCCCGTCGGGGCCCTCGGCGACCACGGCGTGGAGCTGCTCCGACAGCAGCGAGGGCACGGCGCCGGCGACCCGGGTGAGCATCAGGTGGCCGTACTCCCTGGCGGGCGCGGCGGCCGAGCGGAGCGGGACCCGCTGGAGCGGCTGCTTGACCACGTTGGTGGAGGGCAGCGCGGCCACGCGCGGGTTGGCCGCGTACAGGACCTCGCGGTAGAAGCGCCCCTGGTCCTTGCGGTGCACGCCGACCGAGAGCGCCGCGTCGAAGAAGGCGGGGTGGATGAACGGTGCCGCGAACGAGGCCTCGGGGCCGACCAGGTTGACCGGGGAGCGGGCGATGCCCCGCGCGGTCCTGGTGTGCAGGACCGAGAGCGGCAGCTCGGCCCGGTGGCCGTTGAGCATCGCGGTCGACTGGGTGAAGGCGTGTCCGACGCTGTCGGTGATCCACGCCTCGGCCCCCTCCGACAGGAACGGCACGGACGGGGAGCCGAGCGCGAGCGAGCCGAGCAGCGCGGCCTTGCGCTCGGCCTGCGTGGAGGCACCGAGCGCGGCCCCGCTGACCATGAAGTTCTTCAGCAGCGGCCCTCCGGCCAGCCCGTCGACGAGGGTCCGCCCCGCCCGGTGCACCTCGCGGGCGAACGGGGTGTACCAGGCGTGGTGCGGGGTGAGGAACTCCAGTCGCCGCGCCGCGGCCAGCGCGTCGTCGGGATAGGCGTCGGCGTCCTGGGGGATCACTCTGTGACGCACGCCCAGTTCGCGGGTGATCGCCTTGGCGAAGACGATGTCGGTGTCGGTGCCGTCGTCGGGGCTGGTCGTCCACGACTCCACGTCGGCCCCGCGCGCCACCGCCACCGAGCACAGCAGCCGTGAGTCGTAGCCGCCGCTGACCGGCACCAGCAGCGGGCGCCCGTCGAACTCCTTGTAGACCTCGTGCAGGATCTCCAGGATCTCCCCGGCGGTCCTGCCCGCCTCGTAGGGCTCCTCGCGCAGCCAGCGGGGCAGCATCCGCTCGACGCCGATCCGGTCCGACGCCCGGTCGAAGACGAGCGCGCTCGCCCCCGCGAGCCGCTTCACCTGCGTGTACGGGGTGTCGTCGCGCAGTGGGAAGGTGAGCTGGATGATCGAGGCCCAGGCGTCCCAGTTGATCTCGTACGGCGTGCGCGCGAGGGAGAGCAGCGGCTCAAGCAGCGAGGAGAAGTAGACGGCCCCGCCGTAGGACAGGTAGTAGACGTCCACGAGGCCGAGACCTCCGGTGTGCAGCGTGATCCGCTCACCGTCGTCGATCAGGCCGGGCGTCTCGTAGGTCTCCGCCACCGTGATCCACGGTGCCGCGCCGCCGGGCGTGCGCTCGCCCCAGGCGAAGGCCCAGGTGCGCTCGTCGCGCCGGTACGGGGGCAGCGGGGAGGAACTGAACAGGGCCGCGTTCCCGGCCTGGACGGCGGGTCTGACCCGCGGCCCTGCCTCGCGCAACCTCTCCAGGACGGCCTCGTCGAGGTGCCCGATGCCGCCGCAGACGTACGGCCTCACATTGAACGTCGGCCACTGCACCGTGCTGACTCCTCTGTGTCGCGATTGACCAAAGGGTATCCTTTCGCCCGGCTCACGAAACGGAGGACGGCGTGGCGGGCGAGCAACTCGAAAGCACACGACAGGCGTTGCGGGAGGCGGTGGCGCACGCGGAGAGGGCTTCCGAGCTGGCCCGCCTGCTCGACGCGGCACAGGCCAAGATCGCCGATGCGGAGCGTGCGGCCGAGGAGCTGCGCGGGGTGAAGGAGCTTCTGAGCGAGACCGAGGAGCGGCTCGAAGCCGCGAACGCGGCCGAGG
Organism: Streptosporangium sp. NPDC006930; assembly: GCF_040635605.1. Lineage (NCBI taxonomy): Bacteria > Bacillati > Actinomycetota > Actinomycetes > Streptosporangiales > Streptosporangiaceae > Streptosporangium > Streptosporangium sp. NPDC006930. Next base: position 291,102 of record NZ_JBEYID010000003.1, read on the forward strand.
AGAAGCTCCGCAAGGAGCTGGCGGAGCAGCGCTACCAGGCCGAGGTGGCCAAGTGGAAGCTCTCCTCGGTGCAGGTGGCCCGCTGGTCACGGCTGGGCGACGCGATCAAGACGGGTAAGAGCAACCCGGTGCGGCTGGCGCGCGGCCTGCGCGGGGCGGCCAAGCCGGCCAAGCGCCCGACCGCTCCCAAGCGCCAGCCGGTGCCGCGCAAGGCGGGCGACAAGGCACCGGTGCCCGGGGCGTCCTTCCAGGCCACCAGCTCCGTCAGGACCGTCGGCGGCAGGCCGGTGAAGCTCAAGCCGTACCGTATCCCGACCGGCCCGAACACCCGTCCGCACCTCACCGCTGCCGTGATCGCCGCGCCGCACGGCGAGGCGCTGCTGCGTTACGAGTGGCGCCAGACCACCGGTTTCACGCCGAAGGACTTCGCCAGGGTGCTGGCCGCCGAGGTCCCGCACCTGCTGCTGGTCGAGTCGGTGAGCGAAGGGCCGTGGGCGGAGGAGCTGCGCCGGCCCGGCCAGGGACTGCGCGCGCTGCTGGCCTGGTGCGCGGAGCGGGGCATCCGCACGGTCTTCTGGCACACCGGGGGCACGCCCGCCGAGTTCGTCGCCGCGGCCCGGCTGTTCGAGCACGTCGTGACCGCGCTGCCCAAGTCCGTGGGGCCGTGGGGCACCGCGCTGGCGGCCCAGGAGCCCGAGCAGGGACGCCGGGCGCCCTCGCTGGGAATCCTGCCCTTCGCCATCCAGCCGCGCGTGCACAACCCGTTGCCGCTCGCCGGAGACCGGTTCGAGCGGGTGCTCTCGCTGGAGGAACTGCTTCCGGGGCACCTGTCGTACCCGGACGTCCTCACCTCCTACCGCTGGCCCGTCGCGGTCGACTGTCCGCCGGGCACGGAGCTCTGGCGGATGGCGGAGCTCGCCGCCTGCGGCACCCCCATCGGCACCGAGCCGGACGCGCGCCGCGCCCACCTGGCACTCCGCCAGGCGTACGCCTCGGGCACGATGACCAACAAGGTCGACGACCTGCTGGACGCGATCGGCCTGCCCAGCGGCAGGGCCACCCTGAACATCTCGGTGATCATGATCGACCGGGGCGACCTCGACTACGCGCTGGCCCAGGTCGCGCCGCAGAAGGGCGTCGTCCAGCTGGTGCTGCTGTCGGACGCCTCGGACGCCGCGGGGCGTGCCCGCGACGCGATGCCCGACGGCGTGCACGTCACGGTGCGCCGCCCCACCTCCAACCTGACCACGGGGGGCCTGCTCAACCGGGCCCTCGACCTGTGCCAGGGCGACCTGGTGGCGGTCATGGACGCCCGCGACCGGTACGGCGAGCACTACCTGGCCGATCTCAGCCGGGCGTTCCTGTTCGCCAGTGCCGACATCGTCGGCAAGGCGGCCTACTACGCCCACCTGCGCGACGTCGCGGCGACCGTGCTGCGCCAGCCCTCGGCCGAGTACTCCTACCTGCCCGACATCGCGGGAGCCACCCTGCTGGCCCGCCGCGCGGTCCTGCGGGACATCGGCTTCGCCGACGTCTCGGACAACTGGGCCGACGTGCTGATGCGGCAGTGCCGCGCGGACGGGATCAAGGTCTTCTCCGCCGACCGCTTCGGCTATGTCTGCCTCCGCGACCGTGACCGCTGGCTGCTCGGCTCGGCCCAGCTCGTCGACTACGGTCCGGCCGACCCGCACGCCCTGATCTGAACGCCGGCTCCGAGCGCCGGCGACCGTCAGGCGATCGACGGCGCCACCGACCGCCGGCCGCCCCCGTCGCCGCCTGACAACCTCACCGGGAAGTTAGGCTGCCGGGTTGACTTCCTCTCCGGGGCCGAAGCCCGGGGTCGCCACGCTGGAGGGATTTCGATGACGCCCGGCATGCTCGGCGAGGTTCTCGGCCTGCCGCCGATTCCCAGGGGGACGTGGGCGGGGGAGGCGATCTACGTCTCCCCGGTCGCGCTGCGCAGGGGCGAGGACCCCGAGGAGCTGGCGGAGCGGCTGCGCGCGCTGCCGGGGATCACGGCCGTCCGGGTGCGGCCCCGGGGTTTCCTGGAGATCGTGGTGACCGTCCCCGGCGAACTCGTCACGGAGATCGGCGCGACCGCTTCCGGAGCCGCTCCCGGCGGCACGGGCGAAGAACCCGTGCCGCCTCCCGCGGGGGACACCCCCCCTCCCGTGGCCACGGGAGGGTCCGCCACGTGGCGGGACCTGCCCAGGACGTGGGCCAACCCCGGGTTCGTCGTCAGGTACGCGCACGCGCGGGCGGTCGCCGTACAGCGCTGGGCCACCGAACTCGGCGTCGGCGGGGATTTCAGGCCCGAGTTGCTGGAGGACCGCAGAGACCGGGCGGTGCTCAGATTGCTGGCCGAGATCCACGGCAGGCGGGTGAGCCGGGACCCCGGGTGGGCCGCCTACGCCGAGCAGTTGGCGCTGGCGTACCACGACGCGTTCGAGGGTGCCGCCGCGCTTCCCTCGGGGGACGAGGAGCCGTCGGAGCTCCACACCGCCCGGGTGCGCCTGGCGCGGGCCGTGCGGGACGTGCTGGCCGAGGCGTTGACGGCGCTTGGCGAGACGGCACCCGAGAGACTGTGATAGACCCTCCCAAAGGAGTTCAAAAGGATCAGGGGAGAGGTGAATGGTCGGGCCTCGTGACTGGGAGGCGCACGAGCCGCGCCGATCAGGGGTGGTCCGGCGAACGCTGCCGACCCTGCTCGCCTTCGCCGTCGTTCTCGGCGGGCTCGCCTATCTCGGCGGAGACCTCAGGGAACTCCTCGGCACCGCCCCCGGCTCGCCCATCTCGGCCGCGGCGAAGCATCGTCTCTACGGGGATGCCGAGCCGGTCGACGGCCGTTGCGACACCCTGCCGAAAGACATCGACGCCGACGTCGGGGCGTCGTTGAAGGCCCTGGCCGGATGCCTGGAACGGATGTGGGCGGCCACCCTGGCACGGGCGGAGATCGACTACGAGCCGCCCGGGGAGGTGCGGCTGGTCGCCGCTCCCGAGGAGGCCGCATGCGGGATCGACGACTACGACTGGGCCGGGATCTACTGCCCGGGGCCTCGCGTCGTGAACGTGCTGGTCGAGGGCGAGCGGGCCTTCCCGATGATGTTCACGCTCGCGCACGAGTACGCCCACCATGTCCAGGAGGTGAGCGGGATCGCCGACCAGAGGGGTTCCGAGGCCTTCGACGAGGCGTGGTCGCGGCGGCTCGAACTGCAGGCCGACTGCCTGGCCGCGGTGGCGCTGCGAGGCGTCGCACCGCGCCGGTTGGAGAACCTGCGCCTTCTCGCCGGGCGCGGTCCCGGCGCGGACGAGGGGGCGGAGGCGGGCTACCGGCAGTCGCACGGCTCGGGCGCGAGCAGCGCCGAGTGGATGCTGCGCGGTCAGAAGGGCGGCACCGTGGGGTCCTGCAACACCTGGGGCGCTCCCGCCGAGCAGGTCTCCTAGGCTCACGGGCCTTCGCCGGGACGCGTTCGCCGGGCTCCCCGCCGTATCCTCCGCACCCGAGCGCTCGGCCCGGCTCCCCGCCCTGTCTTCCGCGCCGAGCTCGGCGCGTCCGCCTTCGCGCCGTACCCTCCGCGCCCGGCGCCCGGCCCTCCAGCCTCCGGGAACGCGCCCGCCCAGGTCGCTCCCGAGGATCGTCTCGCGATGCGACCTTAAAATATGTCGTCAAAATGGCCCATAACGTAAAAAGTTCGCGTGTTCGAGCAGGATCGCGTCTCGATGGGTGGGCAATCGTCTCAGGGGGATCACCGGGTCCGATAGCCTCGATCGGGTGAGTCGATTCGTCCACCCCGCCGGTGACCGGCATGCAGAAGTGCTGCCCGAGGAGCGCCCTCCGCACGCACCCGCAAACCTGAACGCGCTCGATCCGACCATCTGGCCCCGAACGTCGAGCCGCGCCGACGGCTCGATCACGATCGGCGGCGCGGACGTGAGGGACCTGGTCGCGGAGCACGGCACCCCGCTCTACGTGGTGGACGAGGAAGACTTCCGCTCCCGCTGCCGTGACTACGCGAGCGCGTTCTCCGGCGGCGAGGTCCACTACGCGGGCAAGGCCTTCCTGTGCCGCGAGGTCGCCCGCTGGATCATGCAGGAGGGCCTCGGCCTCGACGTCTGCAGCGCCGGGGAGCTCGCCGTCGCGCTCAGCGTCGGGTTCCCGCCCGAGCGGATCACCATGCACGGCAACAACAAGTCGCTCGCCGAGCTGGAGAAGGCCGTCGAGGCCGGGATCGGGCACATCGTGGCCGACTCCTTCGAGGAGATCGCCCGCCTGGGCTTCCTCGCCGACAAGCACGGCAGGCGTCCCAAGGTGATGATCCGCGTCACCGTGGGCGTCGAGGCCCACACCCACGAGTTCATCGCGACCGCCCACGACGACCAGAAGTTCGGCTTCTCGCTGAGCAGCGGCGCGGCGGCCGAGGCGGCGCGGCGGATCCTCGCCCTGCCCCAGCTGGAACTCGTCGGCCTGCACTCCCACATCGGCTCCCAGATCACCGACACCGCGGGGTTCGAGGTGGCCGCGGCCCGCCTCGCCACCCTCCTGGTCAAGATCAAGGACGAGCACGACGTCGTGCTGCCCGAGCTCGACCTCGGCGGCGGCTACGGCATCCCGTACGTCGAGGGCGACACCGCGCCCGACGTCAAGGAGATCGCCGACAACCTGCGGGAGATCGTGAGCAGGGTGGCGAGGGGCGCCGGCCTGCCGGTGCCCAAGCTCACCGTCGAGCCGGGCAGGGCGATCGCCGGACTGGCCGGCGTGACGCTCTACGAGGTCGGCACGATCAAGGACGTCGAGGGCCTGCGCACCTACGTCAGCGTCGACGGCGGCATGAGCGACAACATCCGCACCGCCCTCTACGGTGCCGACTACACCGCGCGCCTCGCCTCCCGGGAGAGCGACGCCAGGCCGATGCTCTCCCGCATGGTCGGCAAGCACTGCGAGAGCGGCGACATGGTCGTGCGCGACCTGTGGCTCCCGGCCGATCTGGCCACCGGTGACCTGATCGCCGTCGCGGGCACCGGCGCCTACTGCCGCTCGCTCGCCAACAACTACAACTACCTCCCCAAGCCCGCCGTGGTCGCGGTCAAGGACGGGGTGTCTCGCGTGATCGTCCGCAGGGAGACCGAGGACGACCTCCTGAGAGGACAGCTGTGAAACGACCCGGAGCGGCCGAGAGCGCCGTCCACGGTGTGAGTGACAAGGGGGCGTGACCGCATGGCACTGAAAGTCGCACTTCTGGGATGCGGCGTCGTCGGTTCCCAGGTGGTCAGGCTCATGCACGAGCAGGCCGACGACCTCGCCGCCCGCATCGGGGCGCCGCTGGAGCTCGCCGGGGTCGCCGTACGACGCCTGGGCCGCAGGCGGGACGCCGACATCGACCCCGCCCTGCTCACCACGGACGCCGAGGCCCTGGTCACCCGCGACGACATCGATGTCGTCGTCGAGGTGATCGGCGGCATCGAGCCCGCCAGGGCACTCATCCTGGCCGCGCTGAACAGCGGCAAGTCGGTCGTCACGGCGAACAAGGCGCTGCTCGCCGAGGACGGGGCGACCATCCACGCCGCGGCCAGGGCCGGTGGCGCCGACCTCTACTTCGAGGCGGCCGTCGCGGGCGCGATCCCGCTGATCAGGCCGCTGCGCGAGTCACTCGCCGGTGATCACGTGCACCGCGTGCTCGGCATCGTGAACGGCACCACCAACTACATCCTCGACCAGATGGACTCCAGCGGGGCCTCGTTCTCCGACGCGCTGGAGGAGGCGCAGGCGCTGGGCTACGCCGAGGCCGACCCCACCGCCGACGTGGAGGGTTTCGACGCCGCGGCCAAGGCCGCGATCCTCGCGGGGATCGCCTTCCACAGCCGGGTGACGGCCGCCGACGTGCACCGCGAGGGCATCACCGAGATCACCGCGACGGACGTGGCCAGCGCCAAGGCGATGGGATACGTCATCAAGCTGCTCGCGATCTGCGCCCGTTCCGAGGACGGCAGGTCGTTCGGCGTACGGGTGCATCCGGCGATGATCCCCAGGACGCACCCGCTGGCCGGGGTCCGCGAGGCGTACAACGCGGTGTTCGTCGAGGCGCGCTCCGCCGGGCAGCTCATGTTCTACGGCGCGGGCGCGGGCGGCGCCCCGACCGCGAGCGCCGTACTCGGCGACATCGTGGCCGTGGGACGCAACGTGCTGGCGGGCACCCGGGGACCTGAGGAGTCCACGTACGCGGACCTGGTCGTGCATCCGATGGGCGAGACCGTCACGCGCTACCACGTCTCCCTGGACGTCGCCGACAAGCCGGGCGTGCTCGCGAGGGTCGCCGACATGTTCGCCAAGCAGGACGTCTCCATCCAGACCGTGAGACAGGAGGGGCACGGCGCGGACGCCCAGCTGGTGCTGGTCACCCACCGGGCGAGCGACGCCGCGCTCTCCGCCACGATCGAGGGTCTGCGCGAGCTGGACATCGTCCGTGACGTGGTGAGTGTCATGCGGGTCGAGGGCGAGGACGCCTCCTAGCGGCACCTACGGGGTTGTTCTCCTCCCCGTGGGCGGCGCCGGGGGCGAGGACGCGCCTTCTGGCGGCACCTGACGGTCCGCCGTGGCCTGCCCGCCCGCGCCTGTTCGGCGTCGGCCTCGGTCCGCTCGGCCCGCGCCGGTTCGGCGCGGGCGCGGCCCGCCGTCGCCGACACTGTCGGGGGGCGATCCCGGTCCTCGCGGTGATCATGCCATGTCGGCTCGGCATCGGGTTCCTGGGCATTTGATAACGGTTCATTTGGTGGCCTCTACCGACTTATAGGGTTCTTTCATGCCCTGTCTGCCGTTCCGCGAAAGGGAGTCCACCGTGAAGGTCTTCCACCGGGTGGTGGCGTTCGCCACGGCGCTGGCCGTCGTGGCGACGCTGAGCCCGGCCGCCCACGCGGCGACCGCGCGCCCCTCGAAGAAGATCAAAACGATCGTCGCGCTCACCTTCGACGACGGTGACTCCACCCACCCCGCCGTCGCCCGCATGCTGGAGAAACGCGGTATGCGTGGAACGTTCTACGTCAACACCGACACCGTCGGCGGCGAGGAGAAGCTGACCCGGCGCGAGCTGGCCGCGATCGCGAAGAAGGGCCACGAGATCGGCGGTCACACACTGACCCACGTCCGCCTCACCGAGCTCACCCGGAGCGAGCAGGAAGGCCAGATCTGCGACGACCGCAGGGCGCTGATCGCGTGGGGATACCGGCCCACGACCCTCGCCTACCCGTTCGGTGCGGTCGACTCCGACGCCAAGGTGGTGGCGCGGCGGTGCGGCTACGACGCGGCCCGCGGGGTCGGCGGGCTCAAGGAGTGGGGCTGCCCCGGCTGCCCGGCCGGTGAGCCCTTCCGTCCGAAGGACCGCTACGACATCCGCACCTCCGGCTCCGTCCGCGAGGACACCCTGCTGCGGCACATGAAGCAGCAGGTGCTCAACGCGGAGAAGACCGGCGGCGGGCTGGTTCCGCTCGTCTTCCACCGCGTCTGCGACGACTGCGGCCTCTACTCGACGACTCCCAGGCTCCTGAACCGGTTCCTCGACTGGCTGGTGACCAGAAAGTCGCACGGCACCGTCGTTCGTACCCTGCAGAGCGCCGTCGGCGCCCGCTACCGCCCCCTGCCCGTGCGGGAGTGAACGCGGCCGAGGACCCCCGGAGACGTCCGGGTGTCCTCGGCGGGGGGAAGCCTCGGTGAGCCCGCCGAGGCGGCGGGGCGTCAGGATCCTCGGTGAGCCCGCGGCGGCGGCGGGACGTCAGGGGCCCTCGGCGAGCCTGCGGAGGCGGCGGGCGGCGCGGGCGAGCAGGGAACGCTGCTGGGCCTGGCGCAGGGCGACGGCCTCCAGACGGCGCTGCTCGGCCTTCTCCTTCCACCTGACGGTGTCCCGGCTGCCCTTGGCGGCCTTGGAGCGCAGCTCCTTCAGTTCGGCCTTGAGCGCGACGACCTGCCGCTTGGCCCGCTCGGCCTCCTTCGCCCGCGACTCGGCCGCGGCCTTCCAGCGCGCGGCCTCCCTGTTGCGGTTGGTGGCCCAGTAGGGGTAGGCCTGTGCCGCGGGCCGCAGCTTCCACGACTCCGCGTCCAGCCAGGTCGCCCCGTGCAGGTCGGCGATCACGTCGTCGAGCCGCTCGCCCTCGCGGGCCACGCGCATCGCCCTCGCGACGGCGGAGGTCCGCTCCAGGCGGGCGGCGAGGACCCCCGACTCGTCCTCGTCCAGCGCCACGAGCAGCAGGCCCTCGTCCTCCTTCTCCGCCCGCTCGATCAGCGTGGCCAGCGAGTCCGCCCCCGGCACCCAGCCGGCGGGGCAGAGCAGGCGGAACGGCGCGGGCGCGGAGGTCGCGGAGACCTGCTCGGCGAAGGAGACGCGGCCGTCGTGGGCGTACTGGCCGCGCAGCAGCCGCAGGTCGAGCAGCGGGTCGTCCAGCGGGGCCGGACGCTCGCCGGTGAGCGACCTCCACGGCCCGGTGAGGGTGACGTGCACGTCGGGCAGGGTGCTGGCCAGCGCCCCGTCGACGCTCGCCCTGACGTCCTCGAAGGAGGCGCCCTCGGCGTCCACCACGACGTCGACGTAGGGCACCAGCCACTGCCTGCCCGCGTCGGTGCGCAGGTGGCGCCGGTACGGGATCCGGTCGGCGATGAACGGGTCGTTGTGCCGCCTGACGTCCGCGGGCCTGCGCATCGCCGTCGTCGTGCCCAGGTGCCAGCTCAGCGCCTCGGCGTCGGGGACGAACACCGCGCCCGTCTGGGTGAGCCGGTAACCCAGCTCGGTGTCCTCGCCGAGGGTGAGGGAGGTGTCCAGCCCTCCCGCCTCCCTCAGCAGGACGGCGGGCAGCGAGACCGTCGCGCCCACGTGGACGCGGTGCAGCAGTGAGCTGGGCGCGTCGCGGAAGCCACGGTGGGTGGCGATGAGCTCGCCGATCCAGTCGTGCCCGTGCTCGGGGTCCTCCTCGAAGAGGGAGTCCGCCCTGTCCTTGGCGACGGCGATCTGGACCTCGGCCGGGGTGGGCGGTGTACCCGCCATGGCGGTGAAGCGCAGTGTCCCCGTCACCACCAGGTAGCCGGCCAGATGGTGCCAGCGCATGTGCGCCTCGACGTGCTCCCGGTAGGAGACGATGTCGGCGTCCATCCGGTGGATCACCTCGCCGTCCGCGACGGCCACGCCGGTCTCCAGGGCCCAGGAGATGCCCCGGCGACCTGGGGCGTTGCCGACGAGCCGGGTGTGTTCCGGGGCGATCTCGGGAAGCCGGAGCGGGGGCGCGCTGCCGTCGTCCACGACGATCACCTCGAGGAGGTGGGAGGGGTAGGTCTGGGCGGCGAGCGCGGCCAGCGTGAGGTCGAGCCTGTCCTGCCGTCCCCGCGCGGGGATCACCACGCTCACCGGCAGGCGCGGCTCCCACGTGCCGGGCGCGGGTGCGGGCAGCACCCCGTAGTCGTTGCCCGGAATCCGTGGCGTGGCGGCGTCGCCGACGAGGACCCGCGACGTGCCCGCGGCGCCTCCTGGGGCCGGAGCCGGGGCCGGTGTCGGTGTCGGGTACGGCGCGTCGGAGACACGACGTGCGTCAGAGGGGGGCGGCGTGCTCACGGCGTCTCCGTGGAGAGTTCCATGAGCGCGCTGGGCCGGAAGCCGCGCCACTGGCGCTTGTTGCGCCGCAGGAACGTGCCGATCGGCTCGCGCCAGGTGTGGTTGGCGACGTTGCCGCGCCGCAGGATGTAACCCAGTCCCTGAGTGCGGTAGATCTGCCCGCCCGCGGCCTGCACGGCGTGCTGGAACTGGGCGTCGATCGTTCCCGGCATGGGACGGAAGCCGCCCACGGCCTCGAAGGCGGAGCGTTCGGAGAAGATGGTTCCTCCGGCGATGAAGTTCGTGATCTGCTCGGTGATCTGCTCGCGGTGGACGGTCACCCCGATCGAGGCGAGATAGACGAACTCGGGGACCATGCCCACGACCTGGGCTCCCGAGTAGGAGTGGGCGAGCAGCAGGTCGGAGATGAAGTCGGGCCCGTACCAGTCGTCGTCGTCCATCTTCAGCAGGAACGACCCCGACGCCCTCGCCGCCGCCTGGTTCAGCACGGTTCCGAACACGGTCTGTTTGTCGGCCTCGACCACGGTGATCGGTCGTTCGAAGGACGCGAGGGCCTCGGCGACGCCCGGATGCGTCGCGGGGACGCCGTGCAGGGCGAGGATCACCTCGAAGGTGGCGCCGCGCTGCCTGGACAGTTGCCTCAGCGCGAAGCCCACCATCTCCGGGCGGCGGGTGACGAGCAGCACCGAGACCGTCGCCGCGGGCGCCACGGGGGCGCCCAGCTGCTCCCATCGGGCGCGGACGCCGTGCAGGCGCAGCGCCTCGCGGCGCAACCGGATGCTGTGCTCCTCGCGCTCCAGGTCGTCCTTGAGAGCGGGCTCGTCGACCGAGGTGATCAGTCTGGCCAGCTCGGGGCCGAGGGCGCCCGCCCAGCGCGGCACGGCCTCACAGATCAGGGGAACCCCGGCCGCGGCGAGTCCGGTGACGACCCGCAGCGCGGCGGCGGGGCCGGTGTGGCTGTGCCGCCAGTCCACCCGCACGCCCCTGACCTGCCTGACCCGGCTGACGTCCACGTCCGTGACGCGGCCGGAGGCGTCGAAGGAGGTGAGCGTCCCACCCCCGCAGGTGATCGTCCAGCGCCCGGACTCGGAGGACAGGTCGGCCGTGCCGAGGGTCGGCACGGTGACGAAGTTCATGGGGTTGACCGAGCGGCTGTCGACCGGGGGGATGGTCCAGGGCTCCGACAGGTCGCCGATGCCGTTCTCCAGGATCTTGCCGCCACCGGGGCGGCCGAGTCTCTCCCAGGTCATCAGCTCGGCGACCGGGCGGTCCACTGTGGTCTCGCCGGTGGGATCGGCGCCGGACCAGGGTGGCGGCTCCTCGCCGACCGCGCGCACGACCAGGTCGGCGCCGCGGGCGCCGAACCTGTCGGGAACGGGCCCCGTGAGGGGTGCGGGGGCCGCGTTCGGGTCGCCGGGGCGCCAGTGGGCCGCTCCCGGACCCGCCAGCGCGCCGACGGGGCCGGCGACGGCGTCCATCCGGTGCCCGCCGAACGCCCTCGCGGTCGCGGCGAGCGTCCGCCCGGCGGGCACCGGTTTGGAGAAGCTCGCCTCGACCACCCAGGCGGGCTGTTTCGGCTGGTGGACGCGGAGCTCCACGAGCGCGCGCCAGCGGTGGGCCGGGGTTGGGGACAACACCGGCGCGGTGTACCAGTGCGGCGTCTCCAGCACGGCGACGACGACCCGGGGGGCCATGGCGAGCAGCGACTGCAGGCTCGCGGCCCTGCGGACGTCGGTCGCGGTGCGGGCGAGCACCAGGATCTCCGCGGCGCCCTCCTCGGCGCGCGGGAGGCCGTCGAGGTCGCCGTCGAGGTCCATCGCCCCGTACGCCTCCAGCTCGCCGAGCGTCTCGAAGCCCGCGCAGTAGACGAGGACGCGTCGCTTGCCGCCGCGCTCCCTGGCGGCGCGGACCAGATCGATCAGAAGGGACATCAGCCGGTCTTCCCCCGCAGCCTGGCCGTTGAAATGATCTTTTTGAGTGGCCCGCCCCGCAGCTCGTCCTCCAGGCGCGCGTTCTTCGCCCGCAGGCGTTCGGCCTCGGCGCGGAGGCTCTCCACCTCGCTCCTCAGGTTTTCCGCCTCGCGCCTCCGGCGCGCGGAGTCGGCCCGCCACTTCGCGGTGTCCCCGGCGACGGGCTCCGCCTCGCCCGCGGTCGTCACGCCGACCTCGGCGGCGCCCACCCAGAGTGAGCCGAACAGCTCGTGGACGACCCCGTCGATGTCACTGTCGATGTCACCGTCGATGTCCCCGTCGATGTCCCCGTCGAGGTCACCGGCAGGATCACTGCCGAGGCTCCGGCGTCCGTCGCCGCTCACGTCGTCACTCACCAGCGCGGCCCTGGCGAAGGCGGCGGTGCGTTCGAACCTGGCCGCCCTCACCCCGGAAGGCCCCTCGTCGAGTGCCACGCTCAGCAGCCCGTGCTCCTCGCGTTCGGCGAGTTCGACCAGTTCGGCCAGGCTTTCCGCGCCGAGCGCCCATCCGGCGGGCAGGGTGAGCCTGAACGGCGCGGGAGCGGAGTCGGCGGGCGTCTCCTCGGTGAAGGAGACGCGTGGCTCGTGGACGTACAGGTTGCGTACCAGGCGCAGGTCGAGCAGTGGCTCGTCGAGGGAGGGGCGGCGCCCGGTGGGGAGGTCCGCCCACGGCCCGACGACGGTGACGGCGACGTCGACGAGGGTGCCCGCGAGCGCGGAGTCCACGCTCGCCCGGACGTCCTCGTAGCAGGCGTCGCGGGCGTCGACGACGACGTGCACGTACGGCACCAGCCAGGTCCTGCGCGGGTGGGTGCGCAGCCAGCGCAGGTCGGGGATGAGGTCGGGCAGCACCGACCAGTTGTGCCGGTGCACCTCCTTCTCCCGGATCATGACCGTGGAGGGCCCGAGATGCCAGCCGCGGGCCTGCGGGTCGGGGATGAAGACCGCGCCCGCCTGCGCGAGGCGGAAGCCGAGATCGGTGTCCTCGGCCATGTTCAGGGTGGTGTTCACGCCGCCGACCGAGCGCAGCAGCGCCACGGGGACCGAGGTGGTGGCGCCGGAGTGGAGCCGGTAGGCCCCGGTGCCCGCGTCCCGCAGCCATCGGGTCTCCTCCAGCACCCTGGCCCGCCACTCGTGCGGCGTGGACTCCTCGAACAGCTTCTCCGCGTCTTTGGCGTCCACGGCCGAGAAGACCTCGTCGGCCGAGGGCCCGATCCCGTCGGGGGTGAAGCGGACGTCGCCCATCACGACGGCGTAGGGGAGGAGATGGTGCCAGCGCATGTGCGCCTCGACGTGCTCCCTGTCGAGGATCATGTCGGAGTCGACCCAGTGCAGGATGTCACCCGCGGCGGCGGTGGCGCCGGTCTGGCGGGCCCAACCCCGGCCCCAGCGGCCCTCGGGCACCCGGACGAGCCTGGTGTTGGCCGGGGTGATCTCGGGGACGCGCAGCGGCGGGTCGCTGCCGTCGTCGACCACGACCACCTCCATGAGGTGCGCGGGGTAGGTCTGCGCGGCCAGCCCGGCGAGCGTGCGGTCCAGGGCCTCCTGGCAGTCGTGCGCGGGGATCACCACGCTCACCCTGAGCCGGGGCTCCCACATGCCCAGGTCGGGCGGGAGCAGGGAGCCGTAGTCGTTGTGCCTCACCCCGGCGCGCGGGACGGCGGCCCGCTCGTCGCGCGGGCGGGTGGGAGAAGCGAGGGAAGCGGTGCCGGGGGTGGCGAAACCAGTCCCGGTCACGCCTTCTCCTCCGCTTTCTCCCGCGCGTCCCGTTCGGTTCTCGCCTCCACCGCGGCCAGGCGCGGCAGCAGGTCGTGAACCATCTCCTCGATTTCCTGATGCCGGGGTACGGAGGCCAGCCGATCCTCTCCCAGGGAGACCAGGATCGCCTGCAGATCCTCGTCGCGCTTGTGCTCGTGCTTCTTGAGCAACTCGACGATCTCGTCCAGCCGACGGTCGAGCCGCTGGGTGGCCGCCTTGACCGTGGCCAGTTCCGCCTCGTAGCGCTTGACCCGGGCGTCGATCCGCTGGGCTTTTCCGTCGACCCTGCGTACGGTCGCGACCGCGAACACCTGGACGGCGAGCACCGTCGCGATCGCGCCGAGCACGATGGCCGCCGTGACCGAGATGATCTCGAAGCTCGCGAGCAGTGTCAGCGCGATCAGGAACACCGGGCCGAGTGTCGCCGCCAGAAGCGTCAGTTTTCGGGGCGTGGACATCCGCGCTTACCTTCCGTGCCGCTCTGTAACTTTACCTGTCCTTGTCAGTGGTAAATGAGGCTATCGGCTTCTCAAGTGCAAATACGTCGACAAATAAGAAATTCGAAGGTTCCTGTGACCTGTGTGACAGCTGTGAGCCTTTAGTAGTGATCCTCAATGTCAAGTGGGAAGTGTGGTGAGAAGGGATCTTCCCGCCTCGCTATCCTTCGCTCGTGCCCGCGCAGCCGACCTCCCCCTCCCCGCCCTCTCCGGCCACCCCGGCGGGCCTCCCGCGAGCGAGCGCCCACCGCGCCGGCGGCCCGGATCATTCACCACGACACCCGGTCCCGAGGCTCCCTCGACACCGGCTTCCCTGCGTCGCCTCGAACCCGGGACGCGGTCCTCGCCGGAGCCCGACCCTGGAAGCGCCATGACAGCACGGATCACCGGTAACGACTATCGGAGCCTCACGCCGGCCGCCCTGGGCTCCCTGACACCCTCGCTCCGGGTCAGCGTCGTCGTTCCCGCCTACGGTGACCAGGAGAAACTCGACCTCGCACTCGCCGCCCTGGCCGCGCAGACCTACCCCGCGGCCCTGACCGAGGTGATCGTGGTCGACAACGGCAGCAGCCCGCCGTTACGGCTGCCCGCGCTGCGTCCCGAGAACACCCGCCTGATCGTCTGCCCCGTCCCCGGCCGCGCCCACGCCAGGAACGCCGGGCTGTCGGCCGCCACCGGCGACGTGATCCACTGGCTCGACTCCGACGTCGTCCTGGACCGCAGGTCGGTCGAGGCGCACATGCGCTGGCACCACGCCGCCCCGTACCTCGTGGTCACCGGATACCTGCGCTTCACCCCGGCGGCGCTGCCGGCCCCCGAGGTGGTCGCCGCCGCCGACGACCTGGCCAAACTCTTCGAGCCCGCCGAGCCGCACGCCTGGCTGGTCGACCTCGTCGAGCGCACCGACGGCCTCACCGCCAACCCGCACCGCGCGTTCAGCCTGCACGTCGGCGGCGCGACCTCGGTCAACGCCGCGCTGCTCGCCGCCGCCGGGCCGATGGACACCGACCTGATCCTCGGCCAGGACACCGAGATGGGCTACCGGCTCGCCCAGGCGGGCGCCGTCTTCGTCCCCGAGCCGCTGTCGCGCGCCTTCCACCTGGGCCCGACCATGCGCATGCGCGACAAGGCGCCGATCGACCGGGTCAGCCACGCCTTCGTGGCCGACCGGATCCCGTCCTACCGCTGGCTCCGTTCCCATCCGGCCAGACAGTGGAAGGTGCCGTACGTCGAGGTGGTCGTCGAGCCGGGAGGGCCTGGGCGGTACGCCCACTACGCCTACGACGAGGTCCGCGCCACCGTCGACGCCGTGCTCGCGGGCACCGTGCCCGACGTCGCGGTCACCCTCACCGGGCCGTGGGACCGTGTCGGCGTCGAGGGACGCGCCCCCCTGCGAGACCCAGACCTGGACCTGGTGCTGATCCGCGGCCACTACACCCACGAGCCCAGGGTCCGCTTCACCGAGGAGACCCCCGCGGCCTCCCGCGACCGGCCGGGGTCCTCGACACCGCCGAGTCCCGCCTGGGCGGTTCCGTACCGTCTCCGGCTGCCCGCGGGGTGGGTGCCGGGCGAGGACACTCTGGCCCGGCTGCTCGACCTGGCCGCGGACGAGGGATACGGCCTGGTCTCGGTACTGCTGGCCGAGGATGACGGCACCGGCACCGGCACCGACAGCGCTGACGGCACCGGCGGCACGGGCTCGGGACGGGCGGTCGTCGCGGCGCGGCTGGAACGTGCCGCCGCGTTCGCGCGCGCCGCGATCGTGCTGAGGGAGGGGGAGGACCTCGACGACGCCGTGGACGACACCTTCGGCGTGATCTGGGTGGACGGTGAGACCTACGGGTTCGCGCCGGAGGCCCGTGCCCTCACCGGCCGCCGCAGCGCCTACCGGGTCAGGAGCGAGGCGGAGGCCGAGGTGGCCCGCCTCACCAAAGAGGCGGAACGGCTCCGCGAGCAGGCGGTCAAGTGGCGCGACGAGGCGGGTCGTTGGCGCAGGAGCACCGTCGAGCTGCGCCGCGAGGTCGGCACCCTGCGCAAGGAGCTGGCCGCGGCCAGGAAGGTCGTCCAGTACGGGCTGCTGTCCTCCGTGAAACGGGTCATCACCCGCCGTCGCTGACGACGTGGCCGCCGCTCGGTTCCTGAGCGCGGTGCGGAGCTCCGCGTCCGGGAGACGCCCTGGGGACCTCCGCCCGCCGCTCAGCTCCTGAGCGCGGTGCGGAGCCTGCCGAGGAGGGAGCCGCGCCCCTCCGGGCGCATCCCCTCCTGGTGCCGCTCCTGCCCGGGAGCCCGCTCCGCCACGGGTCTCGCGGGTTCCCGCCCCCGATCCGGGGCCGGACTTTTGGATGTGGCCGGAACCTGGGCGGGCGGAGGATCGGGGATCGGGGAGGCGGGCCAGAACTCCGACCGGTCGCCGCGCCGTACGCCGTGGGTGGCCTCGATCGACGCGGCGACGTCGTCCGCGCCCAGCAGCCTCGCCCGGCCCAGTGCCTCGGTCCGCTCCAGCCTCGCCTCGCCGTCGTCGCCGAGATCGGCGACGAGCATGCCGGAACGGTCGTCCTGCATCACGCGGATCATCCGCTCCAACGTCTCACGTCCCAGCGGCACCGAGACCGGGCCCGTGTAGCGGAACGCGATCGGGGCGGGGGTCGCGGAGATCTCGTCGGCGAACCGTATCCGCTCGTCGTGGGCGAAGTGCTCGCGCAGCAGCCGCAGCTCGAACAGGGGATCGTCCAGCACGGGGCGGCGCTCCCCGGACAGTTCCGACCACGGGGCGACCAGGGTGACGATCACGTCGCCGAGCGACCCGTCGAGCGCCGCGCCCACCGCCTCGCGCACCTTCTCCCAGGGCCCGTCGGCGCGGAGCACCACCTCCACGTACGGGACCAGCCAGTGGCGGCCCCGGTCCTTGCGCAGGTCGCGGCGGAGCGGCACCCGATGGGCCAGGTAGGGGGCGACGACCCGCACCGCCCGCCCCGGGTCGCGCCGCTGGGCGGGAAGCCCCAGGTGGACGGCCTGGGCGGCCATGTCGGGGACGAAGACCACGCCGTGCGCGGCCAGCCGGTAGGCGAACTCGGTGTCCTCCCCCCGCAGCACCCCGGGGTCGACCCCGCCCACGGCCTGGAAGATCTCGCGCCGCATCGACACCGTCGGCCCCGTGCACACGTGGTAGGGGTTGCGGCTGGCACGCAGGCCGTTGGTGCGGGAGATCGTCTGCTCGGTGGAACTGGGCAGGGCGGCCGACAGGTCGAAGAGGGACGCGAGCGAGCCCGCGCGCACGCCCTCGTGGACCCGCGCGGCCGTGAGCGCCGGCTCCTCGACGAACTTCTTCGCACCGATCGTGACCAGGTAGCCGGCCAGGTGGTGCCAGCGGGCCAGAGCCTCGATGTGCTCGCGGCAGACGACCATGTCGGCGTCGAGGCGCTGGATGATCCGCCCCTCCGCGAGGGCGGCACCGGTGTTCACCGCGTGGGCGATCCCCCAGCCCGAGGAGCCGGTGGTCACGATCCTGGCGCCACTCGGGGCGATCTCCGGCAGCCGCAGCGGCGGTTCGCTGCCGTCGTCGACCACGATCACCTCCATGAGGTGATCAGGGTAGGTCTGCGCGGCCAGGGCGGCGAGGGCGAGGTCGAGCCTGTGCTGCCCGCCGTGGGCCGGAATGATCACGCTCACCGGGAGTTCCGGATCCCACGCGCCGAGCGCGGGCGGATCCAGGGGTGAGTAGTCGTTGTGCCGGATCGGCGGCAGGTCCGCCGCCGTGCCGCCCGTCATGATGTGGCACCCCTTGTCTCGATTCCCCGTCTGTCAAGCCCTGTCAAGGCTCGCAGACCATATCGGCTGATCCTTAGAGTTCCCTGGAGAGACGCCTGGCTTGTCCATTTGGTGGACATCGCATCCCGGAGCCGAGCGCGTTGCCCGTAGACTCGTTTCCCAATACCGCAGGTAGCACGCGCACGGATAGGCCGTGCGCGGTGAGGAGCAATCATGACCAGGGCGTGGCGTGGCCTCATCGAGGAGTACCGTGACCGACTTCCGGTGACCACGGCGACGCCCGTTGTCACGCTTCTGGAGGGCGGCACCCCGCTCGTCCCGGCGAACCGGGTGTCGGCGCTGACCGGCTGCGAGGTCTATCTGAAGGTCGAGGGCCTCAACCCGACCGGAAGCTTCAAGGACCGTGGCATGACCATGGCGATCAGCAAGGCCGTCGAGGACGGGGCGAAGGCCGTCATCTGCGCCTCGACCGGCAACACCAGCGCCTCCGCCGCCGCCTACGCGGTCCGGGCGGGCCTGACCTGCGCCGTGCTGGTGCCCCGAGGCAAGATCGCGATGGGCAAGCTGGCCCAGGCACTGGTCCACGGGGCCAGGCTGCTCCAGGTCGAGGGGTCCTTCGACGACTGCCTGGAGATGACCAGGAAGCTGTCGGAGAACTACCCGATCGCGCTGGTCAACTCGGTGAACCCGTTCCGGCTCCAGGGCCAGAAGACCGCCGCCTTCGAGATCGTCGACGCGCTCGGGGACGCCCCCGACATCCACTGCATCCCGGTCGGCAACGCGGGCAACATCTCGGCGTACTGGATGGGCTACACCGAGTACGCCGGGGACGGCGTCGCGACGAGGACGCCGCGGATGTTCGGCTTCCAGGCCAGCGGTGCCGCGCCGATCGTCAACGGCGCGCCGGTGACCCACCCGCACACGATCGCGACCGCGATCCGCATCGGCAACCCCGCCTCGTGGCAGCTCGCCGAGGCCGCCCGTGACGAGTCGGGCGGTGTGATCCAGGCCGTCACCGACCGTCAGATCGCCGCCGCGTACAAGCTGCTCGCCCAGGAGGAGGGCGTGTTCGTCGAGCTCGCCTCCGCCGCCAGCGTGGCGGGCCTCCTCCAGGCCCACGGGCAGGGCCTGGTCGAGCCGGGACAGCGCATCGTGTGCACGGTGACCGGAAACGGTCTCAAGGACCCCGACTGGGCCATCTCGGGCGCCCCCACGCCGGTGACGATCCCGATCGACGCGCACGCGGCGGCCACCGCCCTCGAACTCGCCTAGTCGAACCTCAAGCTCGCCCAGTGAACCTCACGTGAACCTCAGGAGAAGCGACGTGCCCCTCACGGCCCCCTCGGGGACCTCGACGACCGGCGGCACGGCGAAGGTGACCGTCCGAGTCCCCGCGACGTCGGCCAATCTGGGGCCCGGATTCGACACGCTGGGGCTCGCTCTGGACCTTCACGACGAGATCGAGGCAGAGCTGTTCGACCCCCAGGGCGGGCCGGACTCCCAAAGCGTCGACATCGTGGTCGAGGGCGAGGGAGCCGCGGAACTCGACCTGGGCGAGGGGCACCTCATCGTCACCACGATGCGCGCGACCTTTGACGCGATGGGTCTCCCACGGCCGCGCGGCATCCGGCTGCGCTGTCTCAACCGGATCCCGCACGCCCGCGGCCTCGGCTCCTCGTCCGCGGCGATCTGCGCCGGAATCCTCGCCGCCCGCGCCCTCGCCGCCACCCCGTACGCGCGAGACGACCGTGGCGGGGATCAGTCGCCGGAGGGGCCGGCCGAGCTGACCGACGACGCCGTCTTCGCGCTGGCCACCGAGATCGAAGGGCATCCCGACAACGTGGCGCCGTGCCTGGCCGGTGGGTTCACCGTGGCGTGGACGGACGCCGGGGGTGTGCCGCACCTGGTACGGCTGCCGCCCCACGAGGCCCTCAGGCCCGTGGTCCTCATCCCCGCGCACCGGCTGTCCACCGAGATCGCCCGCGGGCTGCTGCCCAAGGACGTCCCGCACGCCGACGCCGCCGCGAACGCGGGAAGGGCCGCACTGCTGGTCGCGGCGCTGACCGCCAGACCCGAGCCCGAGTTGCTGCTCGCCGCCACGCAGGACCGTCTCCACCAGGATTACCGCGCCCCCGCCATGCCGGGGACCGCCGATCTGGTGCGACGGCTGCGCGAGGCGGGGGTCGCCGCGGTCGTCTCGGGAGCGGGGCCCACGGTTCTTGCGTTTTCAACGGTGAATACGCAGGATTTGATCGCACCGGAAGTGGGTAATGACTGGCACATCCAGCCACTGGATGTCGAAACCAGAGGCGCCCGCGTTGTTTCTCTTGAGACACGCTGACACCTCTTCGACCCTCAGGGAATAGCTGTGTGCGCTGGTGATGTTAGGCTGATAGCCGCACCAGGTGCCCCGCGTTGGGTGCGTGCTTGTCAGCCACACATCGCTGTGCCATGTCTCACCTGGTGAGACATGGGCGCCGCAGTGGCCTCCCCGAATCCGTTGCCTCCGAATGCCCCATATTTCGGTAGGGGCATTGAGAAGCGGCGTTGTAGGGGGACATGCGCGTTCGAACCACCTCGACATCTGGTTGCCGGTAGCAATCCGGGGGGTGTCCTCCAAGTCCCACCGTCGGCGATTCTCGATGGTGACGGCCTGGATCCGCCCTTCTCCGACAGTGGCGGCGGCTCTCGATGGGCCGTCGAGGATCGCAACGTGCAACCCGACCCGGTCTGTCCCACCGGGTCGATCGCACCACCGGGACGATTGGCTGATCATGGCCACGCCCGACCCCTGGGAAGGACCCATTAGTGAGCGACACCACCGAACTCCTCTCCGACGTCACCGGCACGGCGCCGGCGTCCGGCGACACCCCCACCCGCCCCGCGGCCAAGCCGCGCCGTCGCTCCGGCACCGGCCTTTCCGCCATGGTGCTGCCTGAGCTGCAGGCCATGGCCTCCGGGCTCGGCATCAGCGGGACCGGGCGGATGCGCAAGAGCCAGCTGATCGCGGCCATTCAGGAGAAGCAGGGCGTCTCCACCGAGAGCGCCCAGGCTCCCGCCGCCGTCAAGGAGACACCTGCCGTGGCCGCCCCCGCCGTCGTGGCCGAGCCGGTCGCCGAGCGTCCGGCGCGCACCCGCAGGGAACGGTCCCGTCCCGTCGTGGCCGCCGAGCCCGTCGTGGAGCAGGCGCCCTCCGCCCCCACCCCCGAGCCCGTGGCCGCCGTCGTCGCGCCCGAGCCCGTCGTGGAGCAGCAGACCATCGAGACCACCCCGGCCGAGGGTCGTGGCGAGCGCGAGAGCCGTCGCGAGCGCGGCGAGCGCCGTGGCCGCAACAGCGAGCGCCGCGAGCGTGGCGAGCGTGGCGACAACCGCCCCGACAACCGGACCGACGGCCGCGCCGACCAGCGCGCCACCGACGCCGGCCAGAGCCGTGGCGAGCGGACCAGCGACCGCGGCGAGCGGACCAGCGACCGCGGTGACCGTCTCAACGACCGCGGTGACCGTCTCAACGACCGCGGTGAGCGGACCAGCGACCGTGGCGACAGGGGCGAGCGAGGCGACAGGGGCCCGCAGAACCGAGGCCCGCAGGACCGCAACGACCAGCACGGCGTAGGCGACGACGACGACCGCCGTGGCCGCCGTGGCCGGTTCCGCGAGCGCAACCGCCGTGGCCGCGAGCGGTTCGACAGCAACGAGCCCGTGGTCGGCGACGACGACGTCCTCATCCCGATCGCCGGAATCCTGGACATCCTCGACAACTACGCGTTCGTGAGGACGAGCGGTTACCTGCCGGGCTCCAACGACGTCTACGTCTCGCTGGCCCAGATCCGCCGCAACGGCCTGCGCAAGGGTGACGTCGTCACCGGCGCCGTCCGCCAGCCCCGCGACGGCGAGCGCAGGGAGAAGTTCAACGCGCTCGTCCGTCTCGACACGGTCAACGGCATGGACCCGGAGCAGGCGCGGCAGCGGC
This sequence comes from Streptosporangium sp. NPDC006930, assembly GCF_040635605.1. NCBI lineage: Bacteria > Bacillati > Actinomycetota > Actinomycetes > Streptosporangiales > Streptosporangiaceae > Streptosporangium > Streptosporangium sp. NPDC006930. The sequence goes on from NZ_JBEYID010000003.1 coordinate 312,651, forward strand.
CCGACTTCAACAAGCTCGTCCCCCTCTACCCGCAGGAGCGCCTGCGTCTGGAGACCGAGCCGAACATCCTGACCACCAGGATCATCGACATGGTGGCGCCGATCGGCAAGGGCCAGCGCGGTCTCATCGTCTCCCCGCCCAAGGCGGGCAAGACGATGGTGCTCCAGGCGATCGCCAACGCGATCACTCGCAACAACCCCGAGTGCCACCTCATGGTCGTCCTCGTCGACGAGCGTCCGGAAGAGGTCACCGACATGCAGCGGTCGGTGAAGGGCGAGGTGATCCACTCGACCTTCGACCGCCCTGCCGAGGACCACACCACGGTCGCCGAGCTGGCCATCGAGCGCGCCAAGCGCCTGGTGGAGCTCGGCCACGACGTGGTCGTGCTGCTCGACTCGATCACCCGCCTGGGCCGCGCCTACAACCTGGCGGCCCCGGCCTCCGGCCGTATCCTGTCCGGTGGTGTCGACTCCACCGCGCTCTACCCGCCGAAGCGTTTCTTCGGCGCCGCCCGCAACATCGAGAACGGCGGCTCGCTGACGATCCTCGCCACCGCGCTGGTCGAGACCGGCTCCAAGATGGACGAGGTCATCTTCGAGGAGTTCAAGGGCACGGGCAACCTGGAGCTCAAGCTCAACCGGCAGCTCGCCGACAAGCGGATCTTCCCCGCGGTGGACGTCGACGCGTCCGGCACCCGTAAGGAGGAGATCCTCATGGGTAAGGACGAGCTCCAGATCATCTGGAAGCTCCGCCGCGTGCTGCACGCCCTGGACATGCAGCAGGCCCTTGAGCTTCTCCTGGAGAAGATGAGGGAGACCAAGTCCAACGCGGAGTTCCTGCTCCAGGTGCAGAAGACGACGGTCAGCTCCGACCGCGACTGATCGTCCGCCGTACGTCGAACGCCCCGGCCCCTCCGGCCGGGGCGTTCACGTTTTCCAAAGCCCTTGTGTGACCCCGTACTTCGGGATATCCCTACTTCAGGACCCCTTTTCCCCGTGACTCCCGTACCCGAGACGGTCGCGGGTGTGGACGGCACGCGAGGAGGGCGGCGCGCCGGAACGGACGGGCGCGGGGGGACGGCGGGGACGGCGGGGACACAGATGACGAGGGTGGGCATCGGGGACAGAGGAGGCGCATGACGGTCGAGACGCTGGGAGGCACGACCCCGGTCAGGACGCCGCTCAGGTGGCGTGTCCCGCTCGGGCCGAACGGCCCCCTGGGCATGCTCGTCGACCCGATGACCTGGCGGGCCGTCCCCTACCTGCTGGTGAGCGTGTTCTACGGCCTCGCCTGCTTCGCGTTCCTCGCGTCCGTGGTCCCGGCCTCCCTGGTGATGGTGCTCGTGTGGATCGGGCTGCCGCTGCTCGCCCTGACCATGCTCGCCTGGCGGGGCGCCGCGATGCTGGAGCGCCGGTTCCTGCGCCTGGCCTTCGGCGTCGACATACCCAGCCCCTACCGGCCCTCCGAGGGCGACAACCTGTTCCTGCGCTGGAAGGACATGTTCGTCGACCCCGCCACCTGGAAGGACCTGCTCTACCTGTTGTTACTGCTGCCGATCGGAATCGCGGAGTTCACCGTCACGGCGGTCCTGTGGGTTCTCGGACTGGGCCTGACGTTCGCGCCACTGCCCCTGCTGCTGGCCGGGCAGCCGATGACGCCCATCGGCGGGCTGCCGATCGACAGCGGGCCGCGGGTGCTGCTGTGCGCGTTGATCGGGGCCTGTTTCCTCCTCGCCGCCCTGTACGCGACCCGGGGCATGGCCTGGTTGCACGTCCTGTTCGGCGTCGCCCTGCTGGGGACGAGTGAGAAGAACCGGCTGGCGGCCCGCGCCGCCCACCTGAGGGCCAGCAGGGCCCGCGGGGTGGACGCGGCGGAGGCCGAGCGGCGCCGGATCGAACGGGACCTGCACGACGGCGCCCAGCAGCGGCTGCTGTCCGTGGCGATGGACCTGGGCCGGGCACAGGCCAAGCTGGACTCCGACCCCGACGCCGCGAGGGAGCTCCTCGCCCAGGCGCACCGGGGCACCAAGGCCGCCATCGCCGAGCTGCGTGACCTCGCCAGGGGTATCCACCCGGCGATCCTCACCGACAGGGGGTTGAGTGCGGCCCTGTCGTCGCTCGCCGCCCGCGCGCCCGTACGGGTGGACCTGTCGGTGGAGGTCTCCCACCGGCCGCCGCCCGCGGTGGAGAGCATCGCCTACTTCGTCGTGGCCGAGTGCCTGAGCAATCTCGCCAAACACTCCGAGGCCACCGAGGCGTTCGTCCGGGTGAGCCGCGAGGGGCAGCGGGTGATCGTCGAGGTCTACGACAACGGGGTCGGCGCCGCCGTGCCGCGGCCGGGCAGTGGCCTCGCCGGGCTGGCGGACCGGGCCGCGACCATCGACGGCACCCTGAGCATCGACAGCCCGCTGGGCGGTCCCACGATGATCAGGGCGGAGTTGCCCTGCGAATGGTGAGAACGTGGAACCCATGCGGGTGGTGATCGCCGAGGACTCGGTGCTGTTGCGTGAGGGACTGGCGAGGCTCCTGGCGGACGGGGGCATCGAGACCGTGGGGGTGGCGGGCGACGGCCCCGGGCTGGTGGCGGTGGTCGACGAGCACGACCCGGACCTCGCCGTCGTCGACGTGCGGATGCCGCCGACCCATACCGACGAAGGGCTGCGCGCCGCACTGGAGGCGAGGTCCAGGCGGCCGGGGCTGCCGATTCTCGTCCTGTCGCAGTACGTCGAGGAGCAGTACGCCACCGAACTCATCGGCGGCGGCGCCGCGGCGGTCGGCTACCTGCTCAAGGAGCGGATAGCCGACGTGGCCGAGTTTCTCGACGCCGTACGCCGGGTGGCGGCCGGTGGGACGGTCATCGACCCCGAGGTGATCGGACAGCTCCTGAGCCGCCAGCGCAGGGGCGATCCCCTGGAGTCCCTGACCGCGAGAGAGAGCGAGGTCCTGGCACTGATGGCGGAGGGGCGCTCCAACACCGCGGTCGCCGGACGGATGCTCGTCACCGAGGGTGCCGTGGAGAAGCACATCTCCAGCATCTTCTGCAAACTCGGGCTGGAGCCCGCCGCCGACGATCACCGCCGTGTCCTCGCCGTGCTGGCGTACCTGGGACGGTGACAGCCTGGAGCGCCCGGTTTCCTCGCGGAGGTCCGCCTGGCGCGGCCTCCTTGCGGATATCGGGCCAGGCGGGGGCCGTGAGCGGGCTGGAGGGGCAGGTCACGGGGGCGGGGAATGTCTTGTGGCCTGGGATGGTTGGAGGATCTGGCACACTGGTAGCCGAACCGTAGCGGTTCCGGTTCCCGCCCGCGCGCACCTCGGTGTGCTCAGCGCGCAAGCCCTACAGGCGAGAGACAGTGGCGACCCGGCGACCGCGTTTTGGAGAGGAAAAGGCAACATGAAGCCCGACATCCACCCGGAGTACCACGCCACGCAGGTGACCTGCACCTGTGGTAACTCCTTCACCACCCGCAGCACCGCCAAGAACGGCGTGATCCACGCCGACGTGTGCTCCGCCTGCCACCCCTTCTACACGGGCAAGCAGAAGATCCTGGACACCGGCGGCCGGGTGGCGCGCTTCGAGAAGCGCTTCGGCAAGAAGCCCGCGGGCCAGTAGCTCTCATCTCGGCGCCGGCTCGGATAACCCCCTTCGCGGGGTGCCCGGGTCGGCGTTCGTGGTGATGAGGCAGGCTGACAAGGGCTTTCAAGGAAGGACGCACGGTGAATCTCGACGAGCTGCTCAGTGAGTACGCCGAGCTGGAACTCAAGCTCGCCGACCCCTCCGTGCACGCCGACCAGAAGCAGGCACGCACCTTCGGCAGGCGCTACGCCGAGCTGACCCCGATCATCGCCACCTACCGCGAGCTTGAGGGCGTCCGGTCCGACCTCGGCACGGCGAGGGAGCTCGCCTCGGAGGACGAGGGGTTCGCCGAGGAGGCGAAGGAGCTGGAGGCCCGGATTCCCGAGCTGGAGGAGAGGCTCAGGCACCTGCTCGTCCCGCGCGATCCCAACGATGACAAGGACATCATCATGGAGATCAAGGCGGGCGAGGGTGGTGAGGAGTCCGCCCTGTTCGCCGGAGACCTCCTGCGGATGTATCTGCGGTACGCCGAGCGGATCGGCTGGAAGACCGAGTTGATCGACGCCACCCACTCCGACCTCGGCGGTTACAAGGACGTCACGATCGCCCTGAAGGCGAGGGGCGACGAGGGCGTCTGGTCGAGGCTCAAGTTCGAGGGCGGCGTGCACCGCGTCCAGCGGGTCCCGGTCACCGAGTCGCAGGGGCGCATCCACACCAGCGCCGCCGGTGTGCTCGTCTACCCGGAGGCCGAGGATGTCGACGTCCAGATCGACCCGAACGATCTCCGTATCGACGTCTACCGCTCCAGCGGACCCGGCGGGCAGAGTGTCAACACCACTGACTCGGCCGTGCGGATCACCCACGTTCCGACGGGTGTCGTCGCCTCCTGCCAGAACGAGAAGAGCCAGCTCCAGAACAAGGAGTCGGCGATGCGCATTCTGCGGGCACGCCTGCAGGCGATCGCCGAGGAGGAGGCGAACGCCGCCGCCATGGCCGAGCGCAAGTCCCAGATCCGCACGGTCGACCGCTCCGAGCGCATCCGCACCTACAACTTCCCGGAGAACCGCATCTCCGATCACCGTGTCGGTTTCAAGGCCTACAACCTCGACCAGGTGCTCGACGGGGATCTCACGGCCGTCATCCAGTCCCTGCTCGACGCCGAGATGGCGGAGAAGCTCGCCGCCCATTCATAGAACGCGCCCATGACCTTTCTGCTGGACGAGATCGCCCTCGCCACCGCCCGGCTCGCCGAGGCAGGTGTGCCGTCTCCGCGCACCGACGCCGAGGAGATCGCCGCGTGTGTGCACGGCGTACGCCGCAGCGAGCTGCACACGGTGAAGGACTCCGACTTCGACGCCCTGTTCTGGGAGGGCGTCGCCCGTAGGGAGTCCCGCGAGCCGCTCCAGCACATCACCGGGCGGGCCTACTTCCGCTACCTGTCCCTGGAGGTCGGGCCCGGCGTGTTCGTGCCGCGCCCGGAGACCGAGGTCGTGGTGGGCTGGGCGATCGATCGGCTGCGGGAGATGGACGTCGCCTCGCCCGTGGTCGTGGATCTCGGCACCGGTTCGGCCGCGATCGCGCTGTCCATCGCCCAGGAGGTCGCGCTCGCCACCGTGCACGCGGTCGAGGTCGATCCCGGCGCCTACACCTGGGCGAAGCGCAACATCATCGAACACGGCCAGGGCCGTGTCCACCTGCACCCCGAGGACCTGGCCGACGCCCTCTCGGAGCTGAACGGCCAGGTGGACCTGGTGATCTCCAACCCGCCCTACATCCCGCCGGGCGCGATCCCCCGCGACCCCGAGGTCCGCGACTACGACCCGCACCGCGCGCTGTACGGATCGGGGAGCGACGGCCTCGACGAGGTCAGGGCGGTGGAGCGGACCGCGAGGCGGCTGCTGCGCCCCGGCGGGTTCGTCGCCGTGGAACACGCCGACCAGCAGGGCACTCCGGTCTATCTGATCTTCTCTGAGGAGAACGGCTGGCGCGACGTCCGCAGCCGCCAGGACCTGACTCGCAGGGACCGCTTCGTCACCGCTCGATTCGGCCAGGAATAGGATGCACGCCGTGAGCCGACGTTATGACTGTATGGATGCCGACCAGCGAGCCACGGGCCTGGTCGAGGCCGCGTCCGCCCTCCAGCGGGGTGAGCTCGTGGTGCTCCCGACCGACACCGTCTACGGTGTCGGCGCCGACGCCTTCACGCCCGCCGCGGTCACCGCCCTGCTGGAGGCGAAGGGACGCGGCCGTGACATGCCGGTTCCCGTGCTGGTCGGGACCGTCCGGGCCGCGAACGCCCTGGTGGAGAACCTCGGTCCGTACGGCCAGGATCTCATCGACTCCTTCTGGCCGGGGCCGCTCACGCTGATCTGCCGTGCGAACCGGTCGCTGTCGTGGGATCTCGGCGACGCCAAGGGCACCGTCGCGATCCGGATGCCGCTGCACGCGGTCGCCCTCGACCTGCTCAAGGAGACCGGCCCGCTCGCCGTCTCCAGCGCCAACCGCTCGGGTGCCCCCGCGGCCACCACCGCCGCCGACGCGGAGAAGCAGCTCGGCGACTCGGTGTCGGTCTATCTCGACGCCGGGCCGTGCGAGAGCGACATCCCCTCGACGATCCTCGATCTGACCACGGCGGTGCCCAGGCTCCTGCGGCGTGGGGCGATCGGCGTGGAGAAGCTGCGCGGCGTGATCGGCTACGTCGCCACGGACACGGGCCCGGAGCCCGGCAACTGACGGTGAGGACAGTGTGAGGACACGGGCGAGCGCCTCTACGGGGGCGCCCCGACGTCTGAGCGCGCGTCCCCGGCATATGCCGTGATCCATGCCATCTGATTATCACCGTGACGCCGGGCTGTCTCCCCGGTACCTTGAAGTGGGCCGACACTTCCTGGGAGACGTCCATGGGCAAGTTCGAAGGAATGGACCCCAAGCTGGTCCGCGATCTGTTGTCCGAGGTTCAGCGGGCGGCCGAGCGGATGCGGGACGTCGAGGGCAAGGTCTCGCAGCTGATGAGCGGGGCGGGCCTGTCCTCTCAGTCGACCCACAGACCCGTCCAGATCGCCGACGCGTGCGACGTGATGGTCCGCGACGTCTCCGCCCGTGTGGCGCTGCTGGAGAAGAAGGTCAACCAGAACGCGACGGCGCCCCCCACCGAGCCGAAGGCCGGGGACACGAAGCCCGAGGCGGGCTCCCAGGGCGAGGGCGCGAAGCCGGAGACGGGCTCTCAGAACGGTGCCAAACCGGAGGGCGGTTCTCAGAACGGCGCCAAGCCCGAGACCCCGAAGGCGGACGACCTCAAGCCGGCCGTCGGGGCGGACGACAAGCCCCGCGTCGGCGATCAGTCGGCGGAGACCACCCAGCGCGACGATCCCAAGGACTCCTCCAAGCCCGACAGCAAGCACGACTCCCCGAAGGCCGACGAGGCCAAGCCGGAGGCCGGTTCGAAGAGCGACGAGACCTCCCCGCGGGATGATCGGAAGGAGACGCAGAAACCCGAGGCGTCCGGGTCAGACGACCGGAAGCCGGAAACGGGGTCGAAGGCCGACGAGACCTCTCCGCGCGAGGGGGAGAAGGCCAAAGAGGAGCGGGAGGGGGAGAAGGCCAAGGAGGAGCGGGAGAAGCCCAAGGAGACCGCGAAACCGACTGAGACCGCACCGCGCGAGACCCCCAGGCCCGATCCCACGCCTGAGCCTCCCAAGGCGGAGCAGCCACGCCCTGAGCCTCCCAAGGCCGATCCGACGCCTGAGCCTCCCAAGGCCGAGGAACCGCGTCACGAACCTCCGAAGGCCGAGGAGCCGCGTCCTGAGCCTCCCCGCCCGGACCCCGTGCCGGAGGCTCCTAGGGACGATGCCGTGCCTCCGTCAGAGGTGTACAACCCGGACTCCCAGTCCGTACCGGACGTGCCGAGGGGCGAGGACACGCGGCCGGAGGCCCCCGCGCCGGGTCGCGTCCCCGAGATACCGAACGTCGAGGGCGCGCCCATGCCAGGCGCCCCGAACGCCGAGGGCGCGGAGGTGCCCAGGCAGGATTCCGCGCCCGCGCCGGACGTCCCCAGAGCCGAGGGGACGCATCCTGAGACGCCGAGGGTCGAGGATCTGAAGCCCGCGGTTCCCGGACCGGGGGAGAACCCGCAAGGGGGAGGGCAGCCCGTCGACACCGCGCCGCGCGAGACGCCCGACCTCCCGCGTATGCCCGAGGCTCCCAACCCGGACACCGCCCCCGCGCCCGGGACGCCGCAGGGGGACTCCACGCCCACGCCGGAGCCGCCCAGGGCCGACGACAGGGGGACGGAGGTCATCAACTCGGGCGACACGACGCCGCGCGGGCAGGATTCGACCGGCACCGTGCCCGTGAACGATTCCGACGCCAAGGGCGACACGGGGTCCAAGGGTGACGAGACGACGCCGCGAGGCGATTCCACGGGTAACGCGCCGGACGCCAAGGGCGACACCGGGTCCAAGGGCGATGAGACGACGCCGCGAGGGGACTCCACGGGTAACGCGCCGGACGCCAAGGGCGACACCGGGTCCAAGGGTGACGAGACGACGCCGCGAGGGGACTCCACGGGTAACGCGCCCGACGCCAAGAGTGACACCGGGTCCAAGGGTGACGAGCGCTCGCCCAGAGACGGGGGAGGGTCGTCCGGCGACACCGTTTTCGACACCCCGAGGAAGGATCATCCCGACGACATCGACCAGAGCGGCGATTCCAGGGCGAAGGTCGTGGAGGTCGACGGGGTGAGGGTGCTCCAGATCCCGCTCGACGCGCCCACGGCGGCCGAGGTCGACGAGCTGCTGAAGAACATCGAGGACATCCCGCCACTGGAGATGCCGGGTGTCGACAACGTCTCCGTCACCGCGGGGCAGCCCGGCTGGGTCGAGCCGCACGAACCGCTCGATTCCGCCAAGCCCGCGTACCCGCTCCTCGACACAGCGGGCCCGGCCACGGACCAGACCGTCCAGCCGCCGGGCACCGGTGGCGACGCGACTCCCCAGTCCACCGGTACGACCTCGGGCGAGCCCGCCGCGCCCAGGCCCGCCGATGTGACGCAGGGAGACTCCCCTTCCCGGTCCACCGGTGAGGACGCGCTCCGGCCCGTCGGGACGGCTTCGGGCGAGCCTGCGATCCAGACGGCGGGTACGTCCTCGGGTGAGGCTGTCGCGCGGCCGGACGGGATGCGGGTGCCGGCCGTCGGCGACGCGGTTTCCGCTGTGGCGCAGGATACGGCAGGGGTTTCCGGACAGGCGGCGGGAGCGGTTCCCGAGGGTGGGTCCGCGCAACCGGACGCGCAGCCGGACGCGCAGCCGCCCGTGCGACCGGATACGCAACCGGATGTGCGGCCGGTCGCACAGCAGGACGGGGGTTCGGTCGCCCGGTGGGCGAACGACGGCGGTGACGTCGTCACCGCAGAGGCGGGTCCGCTCGACCTCGACGCGCTCAAGACGCTCGCCGACAACGCCCGCGAGATCGAACCGCTGGAGATGCCCGGCGTGAGCGTGCCCGACGGGGAGACCTGGGGCGAGGGCGCCTGGGCGCCCATGGACATCCGGCCCGACGGTCCTGCGGGCGATGTGGAAGCGGGAGATCCGCTGCGGCCGATCCCGCCTCCGGGGGGCGGCCGGTGACCGTCGCGAAGGCGATGCCGAGGCGGCGAGCGGGTAGGTGAGAAGCGCCTGGGAAGCGGAGGGCGGCAGGCAGGGAGTGTGGCAGCGGGTCGTCCTCGTCCTTGAGCGTGGTCAGCGAGCAAAGAGGGTCAGTGAGCAGGAGGCAGGGAGCGTGTCAGCGAGGGTGAGGAGCCTGTGATGTTCGTGGATCCACCCGCACCGCAGCCGATGCAGCCGGGGGAGACCCCTCCGGCCTCGGCCAGCACCGGTCTGCCGTCCCCGGACGCGGCCACGTCGTGGGAGTTCAACCCCGACTACCAGCGGCTGGTCATGATGTGGAGGCAGGTGCTCCCCGTGCTCGACACGCTGACCTCCAGCCTGGACAAGGCCTACCAGCTCGCCAGGAGCAGCGATGTCTGGGACGCGCCCGTCTCCGGCCGCTATGTCGAGGACATGACGGAGTGGCGCACCCGTCTTGGCCTCTATCGGCAGGCGGTCCTGACGTCGATCAGCGACCAGGCGGCCGACACGCCGAGGTGGGTGCCGGTCAGATCCGGAGCCCCGCACGCGTTCTCGTGAGGTGGCCCCGTCGGTGGTGTCGATCTTCCGGGAGACGCGGTCTCGTGGGAGGGTTCTCCGGGCGGCGTCGTGTCTTCGTGACAGGTGTTCCTGTGATGCGGTCCCCTCGATGGGGGCGTTCCCTCGCGACACGCTTTCCGGGGCGGCGCGTCCCTGACGTGGGATAACCGGGCGGGGCGGGCTTACAGTGGGGGTGAGTCGTCGTCTTCGGGGTGTGAGCCATGGGCGCAGAACCGTACTACGGGCCGGATTTCGGTCTCCTGCAGCGCGAGGACCCGGAGATCGCGAGTGTGCTCCTCGACGAGCTCGACCGGCTCCGTGGAGGCGTCCAGCTGATCGCGAGCGAGAACTTCACCTCACCCGCCGTGCTCGCCGCGCTCGGCTCGACGCTCACCAACAAGTACGCCGAGGGTTACCCCGGCAGGCGTTACTACGCCGGGTGCGAGGTCGTCGACCGGGCCGAGCGGCTCGCGATCGACCGCGCCAAGCTGCTGTTCGGCGCCGAGCACGTCAACGTGCAACCCCACTCCGGCGCCTCGGCGAACCTGGCCGCCTACGCGGCCCTGCTCCAGCCTGGCGACACCATGCTCGCGATGGAGCTGTCGCACGGCGGCCATCTCACGCACGGCTCCAAGGTCAACTTCTCGGGACGCTGGTTCGACGTCGTGGCGTACGGCGTGCGCAGGGACACCGAGCTGATCGACTACGACGAGGTGAGGGAGCTGGCGCTTCGGCACCAGCCCAAAATGATCATCTGTGGCGCCACCGCCTATCCGCGTGAGATCGACTTCGCCGCTTTCCGCGGGATCGCGGACGAGGTGGGCGCCTGGCTGCTCGCCGACGTCGCGCACACCGTCGGCCTGATGGCCGGGCGGGCCCTGCCGTCCGCCGTGCCGTACGCGGACGTGGTGACCTTCACGACGCACAAGGCGCTGCGCGGTCCGAGGGGCGGCGGGATCATGTGCACGGGGGAGCTGGGGCCCAAGATCGATCGCGCGGTCTTCCCGTTCGTGCAGGGGGGCCCGCTCATGCACGCGGTGGCGGCCAAGGCGGTCGCGTTCGGCGAGGCGCTGCGGCCGGAGTTCGCACAGTACGCGCGGCAGGTGGTGGCGAACGCCCAGGTGCTGGCCGACGCGCTCGCCGCCGAGGGCATGCGGCCGGTCTCCGGGGGCACCGACAGCCATCTGGCACTGATCGATTTGCGCGATGTCGGGATCTCCGGAGCGGTGGCCGAGCAGCGGTGCCAGGCGGCCGGGATCACGCTGAACCGCAACGCGATCCCCTACGATCCCGAGCCGCCCACGGTGACCTCGGGGATCCGGGTCGGCACCCCCTGCGTCACGACCCAGGGGATGGGGCCCGAGGAGATGAAGGAAGTGGCCTCGATGGTCGCGCAGGCCATCCGCGACCCTGACGCGACGGGTGAGATACGGGAGCGCGTCGAGGTGCTGACGAAGGCTCATCAGATATATCCCAGCGAACTATGAGCTGTTCTGTGTCGTTTTCCGGTCACAGGTGGCCGGACTATCCGCGAAACTGGTTCCGTGCGCGAATACCTACTCATGGCGCTCGTCGCGGCCGCGGTGACGTACCTGCTGGTTCCCTTGATCCGCGTTTTCGCCGTTCGGATCGGCGCCATGCCCGAGGTTCGCAGCCGTGACGTGCACACAACGCCGACTCCCAGGCTCGGCGGCCTGGCGATGTACGGGGGCCTGGTCGCCGGTCTGCTGATCGCCGGAGAGCTGCCCTACGCCGGGGGCAAGCTGGCGGCCGAGGGCCAGGGCAAGACCGTGATCGCGCTGATCGCCGCAGGTGGCCTGATCACGCTGACCGGCTTTCTGGACGACTGGCTGGGAATGGACGCGCTGGTCAAGCTCGCCGGGCAGATCGGCGCCGCGGGGGTGCTCGTCACCTTCGGTGTCAGCCTGCCGTGGCTCCCGCTGCCCACCGCGCTGGGCGGGCAGACCATCCTGGACTCGACGCTGAGCCCGCTGATCACGATCCTGATCGTGGTCGTCATGATCAACGCGGTCAACTTCGTCGACGGGCTCGACGGGCTCGCCGCGGGGATCGTCGGTATCGCCGCCATGGCCACGTGGACGTACTCGGTGGCCCTGTCGAAGGACTACGGCAACACCAGCATCAACGCGACGGCGGTCATCGCCTCGGTGCTCATCGGGATCTGCCTCGGCTTCCTGCCGCACAACTTCCACCCGGCGAAGATCTTCATGGGCGACACGGGGGCGATGCTGATCGGCCTGGTCCTCGCCTCCACGATGATCCTGGTCACACCGCTCGACTCCAGCAGCATCAACCGTTTCCCCGTCATCCTTCCCCTGCTCGTGCCGGTCGCGATCCTGGTGCTCCCCCTGTTGGACCTGATCATGGCGGTGATCCGGCGCACGTCCAACGGCCTGTCGCCGTTCTCGCCCGACCGGGGGCATCTGCACCATCGGCTGCTGGACATCGGCCATTCGCACCGCCGCAGCGTCATGATCATGTACGCGTGGACCTTCCTGTTCGCCTTCGCGGTCGTGGCGCTGTCCATCGAGGGCGTCCCGCTCATCCTGTTCCCGCTCACCGTGTTGCTCGCGATCGGTGTGCTGGTGATGATGGCGCTGCCCCGCTGGCGCGCCCGCCGCGACCTCGGCGGGGCCGAGGGCGAGGCTGAGGGCGGAACCGAGGGGCGTGGCGGACTCGATCCCGCCCCTCCCACGGGTCCTACGGGTCCGGCGGAGGGGCCGGGGCGGCACGCGCGTCCTGGCGGGCAGCCGCAGCGGGGCAGGCCCCATCCGTATCCCTCGGAGGCGTCCGGACCCCGTTCGGCCGCCGCCGGCGACGACACGGCGACGCTTTCCGCGCTGCCCGACCTGTCGCTCAGCGCTCCCCGTCAGGGTTTCTCGAACTCTGAGACGCCGCTTTGAGCCGTTTCCGCCAACACCTTGATCGTTTACTTGAAACAGCAGGTAAAGGCGGCCTTCCGAGAGCTTGTGATAGCTTTCACTAACGGGTCCGGGGGCTAGCCGGATCTAAGACGTAGCAATCGCTCGCTTGATAACAGCCACAGGGAGTGCCGATGCAGGCCAACGACGTGCGCGTCCTCAAAGGGGCCGTGATACCCACCGCCGCCGCGGGCGTGGTCGTCGTCCTCGCGGCGACCCTGCTCTCCGGTGGCAGGGGAGCGCTGGGGGCCGCGCTCGGCCTCCTGGTGGTGGCGGTCTTCTTCACGGTGAGCCTGGTCGCGGTCTCCTACGCGAGCAGGATCTCTCCCGCCATGATGATGGTCGCCGCGATCGTCACCTACGCGGTGAAGGTCCTGATCATCATGGCGCTCCTTAAAGTTTTCGAGAGCGCCACGGCCTTCGAGCCCCGAGCCTTCGGCTGGTCGGCGATCGTCTGCACCGTCGTCTGGACGGCCGGTGAGATGTGGGGGTTCATGAAGACGAAGATGCTCTACGTCGATCCGGGCGCGACCGTTCCCGGTCAGGGCGACCCTCGGTGAGGCGTATTATGACCGGGCGGCGGGGACCCGATATGACTAGTCATCTGCCTGGCTGCTATTGTCATGCCCGCAATGAGCGAACAAGAACGCAGGCCCGAGAGCGATGGCCGCGACTTCGCCAATGCTGCCTGGTCGGTTCCCAGTTACATTCTCTCCGGGATCATTCTGTACGGCGGCGGTGGTTGGTTGCTGAGCCGTTGGACCGGCGTGGCTGTGTTCACACCGATCGGAGTGATCGTCGGTGTCGTTCTCGCCATCTACCTGGTCTACCGGAAATACGGTCGCTGACCTCGCGCGGCGGTCGCTTCGCTGAGGAAGCAATCTTGATCCACTACCACGTTGAAGGGAACGCCGCGTGAAGGCGCTGACGGTCCTCGCCGCCGACGAGTTCAAGGCCCCCGGGCTTGAGCTGTTCGATCTCCCCCCGATCATTCCCGGCGTCGCCTGGTTCACCAAGCCGGTCCTGCTCGCCCTGCTGAGCTCGCTCCTGGTCATAGCCTTCTGCTGGTCGGCCTTCGCCAACCCGAAGCTGGTCCCCAGGGGCATCCAGAACATCGGTGAGGTCGGCTACACGTTCGTCCGCGACCAGGTGGCCCGCCCCTTCCTCGGTAAGGACGCCGACCGCTGGATGGGCCTGCTGCTGAGCCTGTTCTTCCTGGTCTGGATCTGGAACCTGATGGGGGTCGTCCCCTTCCTGCAGTTCCCGATCGCCTCGCACATCGCCTTCCCGATCGTCCTGGCGGGCAGCATCTACGTGCTGAAGATCTACCTGGGCATGAAGCACCAGGGCGGGCTCGGCTACTTCAAGAACATGATGTTCCCGCCCGGCCTGCCCAAGCCGATCTACGTGCTGCTCGCGCCGATCGAGTTCCTCTCCAACATGATCGTGGCGCCGTTCACCCACGCCGTGCGACTCTTCGCCAACATGTTCGCGGGCCACATCATCCTCGCCTTCTTCAGCGCCGTCGGTTTCTGGTTCCTCTTCGAGCAGCTCACGCCGCTCGGGGCTCCTGTGGGTGTCGTCGGCGTCATCATGACGATCGCGATGACCGGGTTCGAGTTGTTCATCCAGTTCCTCCAGGCCTTCCTGTTCGCGCTGCTCGCCGCGATGTACATCGGCGGCTCGCTGCACGCCGAGCACTAAGACCCTTCTCGTCCAGTTCAGACCGGTGAGACTCGTTCACCGGCCATCTTGTAAAGGAAACAGCAATGAACATCATCGCTGAGGTCTCCGGCAACATCGGTTCCATCGGTTACGGACTCGCCACCCTCGGCCCCGGCATCGGTGTCGGTCTCATCTTCGGTAACGGTCTGCAGGCCATCGCCCGCCAGCCCGAGACCTACGGCCTGATCCGCCAGAACATGCTGCTGGGCTTCGTGCTCGTCGAGGCGCTGGCCCTGATCGGTCTTGTCGCGCCGTTCATCTACGGCTGATCGAAAACACCTCTGACGGAAGGCTGCATCGATGACTACCGCAGCTAAGCTCCTGGCGGCCGAGGGCACCAGCCCGCTCATGCCGCACGTCTACGAGCTGGTCGTCGGCGGTTTCGCGTTCTTCGTCGTCCTCTTCGTCGTCGGTAAGATCCTCACCCCGCGCATCCAGAAGACCCTGGCCGAGCGGACCGACGCGATCGAAGGCGGCATCAAGCGAGCCGAGGACGCCCAGGCCGAGGCCCAGGCGCTGCTCAAGCAGTACAAGGACCAGCTCTCCGAAGCCCGTCACGAAGCCTCGCGGCTGCGTGAGGAGGCCCGCGAGCAGGGCGCGCAGATCAAGGCCGAGCTCCGCGAGGAGGCGCAGGCCGAGGCCCGCCGCCTGGTCGAGGCCGCGCACCTGCAGATCGAGGCCGACCGCCAGCAGGCGTTCGCCCAGCTCCGCACCGAGCTCGGCCGTCTGTCGATCGAGCTCGCCGGCCGCATCGTCGGGGAGTCCCTGGAGGACGAGGCGCGTCAGCGCCGTACCGTCGACAGGTTCCTTGAGGAGCTCGAGTCGAGCAGCGCGGCGGTCCGCTGATGACGCGGCGAACCGGGCGTGACGCGCGAGTGTCGGTGAGCAGCCGATGAGGGGCCTGAGCAGGGCCTCGCTGGCCGAGGTCGAAGAGCGCTTCAACGCCGTCGCGGGAAGCGCCGACCTCGGCACGCTGGCCGACGAGCTTTTCTCGGTCGCCGACCTGCTGGACCGTGAGCACGGGCTCCGCCGCAACCTCTCCGACCCCGCACGTCCCGCGGCCCAGAAGGCGCAGGTCGTACGGGTGCTGCTGGAGGGCAAGATCAGCGGTGCCGCGCTGGAGACGGTCATCGCGGCCGTGTCCGCGAAGTGGGCGCGCCTGGGCGACCTGGCCGACGCGCTGGAGCGCCTCGGCGTCATCGCCGCCGCGGCCGAGGCGGAGGCACAGGGCAGGCTCGACGACGTCGAGGACGAGCTGTTCAGGTTCGGGCGCATCACCGCCTCGAACCTGGAGCTTTACCGGACCTTGACGGCGCCGGCGGCCCCGGCACCGGCCAAGCGGGAGCTCCTGAACTCCCTCCTGGCCGAAAAGGTGGCCCCCACCACCCTGCGCCTGGTCATCCAGCTCGTGCTGCATCCGCGAGGACGTAGCCTGGACAGTGGGCTTGCCGAGTTCGGCAGGCTGGTCGCCGCCCAGCGGCAGCGCCTCGTCGCGGTGGTGCGCAGCGCCGTCGTGCTCTCGGAGGTGCAGAAGCAGCGTCTCGCCACGTGGCTGCGCACCTCGTACGGCCGCGACGTTCATCTGAACGTCGAGGTGGATCCGCGGGTGCTGGGAGGGTTCTCGGTCCACATCGGGGACGACCTCATCGACACCACCATCGCGGGACGAATCGAAGAAGTCCGCCGCCGGTTGGCCGGCTAGGCGAATAGGGAGACTGAAGAGAGATGGCGGAGCTTACGATCCGGCCGGACGAGATCCGGGACGCACTTGAGCGCTTCGTCCAGGCGTACGAGCCGGAAGGTGCCGCGCGCGAGGAGATCGGGACCGTCGTCGACTGCGGCGACGGTATCGCCCATGTCTCCGGCCTTCCCTCGGCGATGGCGAACGAGCTGCTTGAGTTCGAGGACGGCACGCGTGGCCTGGCACTGAACCTGGACGTCCGAGAGATCGGTGTCGTCGTTCTGGGCGACTTCAGCAAGATCGAGGAGGGCCAGTCGGTCCGCCGGACGGGCGAGGTCCTGTCCGTGCCGGTCGGCGACGGCTTCCTCGGCCGGGTGGTCGACCCGCTGGGCGTCCCCCTGGACGGCAAGGGCGCGATCGAGGCCGAGGGTCTGCGCGCCCTCGAACTCCAGGCCCCCTCGGTGGTCCAGCGCCAGCCGGTGAAGGAGCCGCTGCAGACCGGTCTCAAGGCGGTCGACGCCATGACGCCGATCGGCCGCGGCCAGCGCCAGCTGATCATCGGTGACCGTGGCACGGGCAAGACCGCCGTCGCCGTGGACACCATCCTCAACCAGCGGGAGAACTGGCTCTCCGGCGACCCCGACAAGCAGGTTCTCTGCGTCTACGTCGCGGTCGGCCAGAAGGGCTCCACGATCGCCCAGGTCAAGGGCCGCCTTGAGGAGGCGGGCGCGATGGAGTACACCACCATCGTCGCCGCTCCGGCCTCCGACCCGGCCGGCTACAAGTACCTCGCGCCCTACACCGGTTCGGCCATCGGCCAGCACTGGATGTACCAGGGCAAGCACGTCCTCATCGTCTTCGACGACCTGACCAAGCAGGCCGACGCCTACCGCGCGGTCTCCCTCCTGCTGCGCCGTCCGCCGGGCCGCGAGGCGTTCCCTGGCGACGTCTTCTACTTGCACTCCCGCCTCCTTGAGCGCTGCGCGAAGCTCTCCAAGGACATGGGGTCCGGCTCGATGACCGGCCTGCCGATCATCGAGACGAAGGGCAACGACGTCTCGGCGTTCATCCCCACCAACGTCATCTCCATCACCGACGGCCAGTGCTTCCTCGAGACCGACCTGTTCAACGCGGGTGTGCGTCCGGCCATCAACGTCGGTGTCTCCGTCTCCCGAGTCGGCGGCTCGGCGCAGATCAAGGCGATGAAGAAGGTCGCCGGCACCCTGCGTCTCTCGCTGTCGCAGTTCCGTGACCTGGAGGCCTTCGCCTCCTTCGCCTCCGACCTGGACGCGGCCTCCCGCGCCCAGCTGGAGCGCGGCCAGCGTCTGGTCGAGCTGCTCAAGCAGGCCCAGTACAGCCCGTTCCCCGTCGAGAAGCAGGTCGTGTCGGTCTGGGCCGGCACCACCGGTGAGCTCGACGACGTCCCGGTCGAGGACATCCGCCGCTTCGAGTCGGAGTTCCTCGACTACCTGGGCCGTGAGAACAAGGGCGTCTTCGACGGCATCCGCGAGACCCGTGACCTGTCCGACGACACGGTGACCGTCCTCAAGGACGCCATCACCGAGTTCAAGAAGAGCTTCGAGACCTCTTCTGGCGAGTACCTGGTCAACGACGAGCCGGTCGCCGCGCTCGGCGAGGGCGAGGTCGGCCAGGAGAAGATCACGAAGCGAGTCCGCTCGGTAGAGAAGAAGTAGCCGATGGGTGCCCAGCTAAGACTGCTGCGGCGGAGGATCAAGTCGGTCAAGTCCACGGCGAAGATCACCCGCGCCCAAGAGCTCATCGCCTCGTCCCGCATCGTCAAGGCCCAGCAGCGGATGCAGGCCGCGGTGCCGTACGAGCGCGAGATCACCCACGCCGTCACGAGCGTGGTCAGCAACACCACCGTCACCGACCATCCGCTGACGGTGGCCAAGGAGCAGGCCTCCAGGGCCGCCGTCCTGATCGTCACCAGCGACAGCGGCTTCTGCGGCGGCTTCAACGCCAACATCCTTCGCGAGGCGGAGGCGCTCGGCAACCTGCTCAGGGACAGGGGCGTCGAGCCCGTGCCCTACGTGACGGGTCGCAAGGGCGTCGCCTGGCACACCTTCCGCAACCGTGAGATGGGCGGGCAGTGGACGGGGTTCTCCCGTAAGCCCGCCTATTCCGACGCCAAGGCGATCGCCGGCACGCTGATCGAGGCGTTCTCGGACGACGACGGGGTGGACGAGATCCACATCGTCTCCACCGAGTTCGTCTCGATGCTGACGCAGGAGGTCGTGGTCAAGCGGATCCTCCCGCTGGAGGTCGAGGAGAGCGTGGAGGAGGCGTCCGACACGCCGCTTCCTTACTTCGAGTTCGAGCCCAACGCGGGCGAGGTCCTCGACACGCTGCTGCCGCGTTACGTGGAGTCGCGCATCTTCAGCGCGCTGCTCCAGTCGGCGGCCTCGGAGGAGGCCTCGCGCCGCCGGGCCATGAAGTCGGCCACCGACAACGCCAACGAGCTCATCCGCGTGTTCACCCAGCAGATGAACCAGGTCCGCCAGGCCGAGATCACCCAGGAAATCAGCGAGATCGTCGGTGGCGCGAACGCGCTGGCCGACTCCGCAGCGGGGAAAGAGTGAAATGACTGCACAGACTGTTGAGACCGGCGTGGGCCGCGTCGCGCGGGTCACCGGTCCCGTCGTCGACGTGGAGTTCCCCGTCGAGGCGATGCCCGAGATCTACAATGCCCTCAAGGTCGACGTCGAGCTCCAGGGCGAGGCGAAGGTCCTCACCCTGGAGGTCGCCCAGCACCTGGGTGACAACCTCGTCCGCGCGATCTCCATGCAGCCCACCGACGGCCTCACCCGTGGCGCCCCGGTGACCGACACCGGCGCGGCCATCTCGGTCCCCGTCGGCGACGTCGTCAAGGGCCACGTGTGGAGCACCCTGGGCGAGTCGCTGGACGTCGAGACCTCGTCGCTCCAGATCAGCGAGCGCTGGGGCATCCACCGCCCTTCGCCCTCCTTCGACACCCTTGAGTCGCGCACCGAGATGCTGACCACCGGCATCAAGGTCATCGACCTGCTCACCCCGTACGTGCAGGGCGGCAAGATCGGCCTGTTCGGCGGCGCGGGCGTGGGCAAGACCGTTCTGATCCAGGAGATGATCCGCCGGGTCGCCCGCAACTTCGGTGGCACCTCGGTGTTCGCCGGCGTCGGCGAGCGCACCCGTGAGGGCAACGACCTCTGGCTGGAGATGGAGGAGGCGAACGTCCTCAAGGACACCGCCCTCGTCTTCGGCCAGATGGACGAGCCCCCGGGCACCCGTCTGCGCGTCGCGCTCTCCGCCCTGACCATGGCGGAGTACTTCCGTGACGTCCAGAAGCAGGACGTGCTGCTGTTCATCGACAACATCTTCCGGTTCACCCAGGCCGGCTCCGAGGTGTCCACCCTGCTCGGCCGTATGCCGTCCGCGGTGGGTTACCAGCCGACGCTGGCCGACGAGATGGGGGTCCTCCAGGAGCGCATCACCTCGACCCGCGGTCACTCGATCACCTCCATGCAGGCGATCTACGTCCCCGCGGACGACATCACCGACCCGGCCCCGCACAACGCGTTCGCGCACCTCGACGCGCAGACCGTTCTCTCGCGGCCGATCTCGGAGAAGGGCATCTACCCCGCGGTGGACCCGCTCGACTCCACCTCGCGGATCCTCGACCCGCTGATCGTCGGCGAGGAGCACTACCGCGTGGCCCAGGAGACCAAGCGGATCCTGCAGAAGTACAAGGAACTGCAGGACATCATCGCGATCCTCGGTATCGACGAGCTCTCGGAAGAGGACAAGGTCACCGTCAACCGGGCCCGTCGTATCGAGCGTTTCCTGTCCCACCCGATGTACGCCGCCGAGGCGTTCACCGGTCAGCCCGGCGAGAACGTCCCGCTGGACGAGACGATCGCCTCGTTCAAGGGTCTGTGCGCCGGCGACTACGACCACCTGCCCGAGCAGGCGTTCTTCATGGTCGGCGGCATCGACCAGGCCGTGGCCAAGGCCAAGGAACTCGCCCGCTAGTCGCCTTCGGTGCCGGTACGGTCATGCGGCCGTACCGGCGCCTGGTTCGATAAGGAACTGGAGAGAAAGTGGCGAAGCTGCGAGTAGGCGTCGTCTCCCCGGAGCGTGAGATCTGGTCCGGTGAGGCCGACATGGTCATTGCCAAGACCGTCGACGGTGAGATCGGTATCATGCCTAAGCACGCGCCCGTGCTCGGCGTTCTCGTCGAGGGCGGGTTGCTGAAGATCAAGCGAGGCAACGGCGAGGCCGATCTCGTCGCCGCCGTCCACGGAGGATTCCTCTCGGTGGCCGACGACGAGGTGTCGGTTCTGGCCGAGGTGGCCGAGCTTGGTTCCGAGGTCGATGTCGCCCGCGCGAAGAGCGCGCTGGAGCGGGCTCAGGCCTCGGTCGAATCCGACCAGGAAGCCGCGGACGCGGCCGCCGGGGCGAGGCGTGCCAGGGCCCGGTTGCGCGCGGCTGGGGAAGAAGTCGGATAAATTCTGCTTCTTAGGCTGTACGCGCTTTTGGGGGGCGAGCAGACATGGTGGTGGATGTTCTCATCGTGCTGGGGCTGCTCGTCGCCCTCCTGGGCCTGCGGGTTCTGATACTCACCCGCTTCCGGGGATCGGTGCTCTGTTGCCTGCGCCCCCTGTCGAAGAAGCGAGGCTGGCGGGTCGGGGTGGCCCGCTACGCCGACGGCCACCTCAACTGGATTCCGCTCATAGGTCTGCTCCCAAGGCCGCGCCACGTCATCGTGAGGCGCGGCCTTGTGGTTTCCGGAAGGCGCAAGGTCGGGTCCGGTGAGTTCTTCGGGTTCATCGAGGGCGTGACGGCGATCGAGTGCCGCAACGGGCAGGACGCCTTCGAGCTCGCGATGGGATACCGGGCGCTGACGGGTTTCGTCGCCTGGCTGGAGTCCGCCCCGCCCAGCGCCTACCTCGACGTCGCCTGACTCACCTGCTCGCCAGGGCCGCCGGGCCGGCCGCGATCCTCGCTCCCCGTGTGTGCCGACGGGTTTTCCGTAGGGATCTGTCGGTGCTCGTTCTCAGCGGGTGCCGCCGGGCTTCCAGAGGATCTCGTCGCCGCCCGCGGCCACCCGGCAGAGGATGAACATCAGGTCACTCACCCGGTTGAGGTACTTCGCGGTGAGCGGGTTGACGTCGTCGTGGGCCTCCATGGCCGACCAGGCGGTCCGCTCGGCCCGCCGGACCACGGTCCTGGCGACGTGGAGCGCGGCCACGGCCGGGGTGCCGCCGGGCAGGATGAAGCTGCGCAGCGGCGTGAGGCGTTCGTTGAACTCGTCGCACCGCGCCTCCAGCCAGTCGATGTAGGAGGACTCGACCCGCAGCGGCGGGAACTCGGGGTTCTCCACGACCGGGGCGCACAGGTCGGCCCCGACGTCGAACAGTTCGTTCTGGATCCGGCTGAGAACGGCGGTGATGTCCGCCTCCAGGGTCCCCGCGGCGAGGGCGACGCCGATCGCGGCGTTCGCCTCCTCGACGTCCGCGTAGGCGGCCAGGCGCGGATCGGTCTTGCGAGTGCGGCTCATGTCGCCGAGCGCGGTCGTGCCGTCGTCCCCGGTACGGGTGTAGATCTTCGAGAGCACTACCGGGTTGTCTCTGTCAGCTCGCGTCATGAGGTTCAGCGTATCGGCAGGAAAACCATCCTGTTTAACCTGATAGAGGACCATATGATTTGTCGATGGTTTCTGGTTTCTACCTGCGATTCCCCCACATCTCCCACGAGACGCTCACCTTCGTCGCCGACGACGACGTGTGGGCGGCCCCGGCGGACGGCGGCCGTGCGTGGCGTCTCTCCTTGGACCGGGCCCCCGCGAGCCACCCTCGTCTCTCGCCAGGCGGCACCAGGGTCGCCTGGACCGGTGTCCGCGACGGCGCTCCCGAGGTCTACCTGGCGGATCTGGAGTCCGGCTCCGCGGAGCGGCTGACCTACTGGGGAGACGCGCGGACGCGGACGCGCGGCTGGACGCCGGACGGCGAGGTCCTCGCGATCAGCGCGACCGGCCAGCCGTTCACTTCGCAGACCTGGGCCTACGCGCTCGGTGAGGGACGCGTCGAGCGGCTGCCGTACGGCCCGGTCAACGACCTGTCGATGGCGGGGGGCACCGCAGGGGACACAGTGGCGCTGCTCGCCGGAGGGCTTCCCCGCGACCCCGCGGTCTGGAAGCGCTACCGGGGCGGCACCGCGGGGCGCCTGTGGGTGCGGCGCGGCGACGGTGACTTCACCCGGATCCTGGCCGACCTGAACGGCCACCTCGCGAGCCCGATGCTCGTCGGGGGGCGGCTCGTCTTCCTCTCCGACCACGAGGGCATCGGCAACCTCTACTCCTGCGACCTGGACGGCGGCGGCCTGCGCCGCCACACCGACCACGAGGTCTTCTACGCCCGGCACGCCACCACCGACGGGACCCGGATCGTCTACCAGAACGCCGGAGACCTCTACCTTCTGGACGACCTCGACGCCGAGACCCGCAAACTCGACGTCACCCTCGGCTCCCCGCTGCGCGGGCGGCAGCCGTACCAGGTCAACGCGGGCAGGCGGTTGCACGACCTGGCCGTGGACGCGACCGGGCGCGCCAGCGCGGTGGAGGTCCAGGGAACGGTGCACTGGGTGACGCACAGGGACGGCCCGGCGCGGCAGCTCAGCGACGGCCTGTCGGCGGGACGGCCCCGCATGCTCGGCGACGACCGCGTGGTGTGGGTCTTCGACGACGGAGAGACGCAGGGGCTGGAGATCGTCCCGGCGGGGGGCGGAGAAAGTCGCAGGATCGCCGTGGGGACGCTGGGCGAGGTCGGCGACCTCGCCGTCGCGCCCGACGGGAACACGATCGCGGTGACCGCCAGGAACGGACGGCTGCTCCTGGTCGACGTGGCCTCCGGCGAGGCCGTGGAGCTGGCCAGCGCCGAAGGGGAGATCCACGGCCCGACCTGGTCACCCGACTCGGCCTGGCTGGCCTGGTCGCACCCCGACGGCCCTCAGCTGCGCAGGATCAGGCTGGCGAGGGTGGCGGACCGGGTCGTCACCGATGTCACCGACGGCCGGTTCGTGGACATCTCACCCGCTTTCGCGGGGGACTATCTGGCGTTCCTGTCGCGACGCGGCTTCGACCCGGTCTACGACGCGCACTCCTTCGACATGTCCTTCCCTTTCGGCTACCGGCCCTACCTGGTGCCGCTGTCCGCGTCCACGCCGTCCCCGTTCGCGCCCAGCGCCGCGGGAAGGGCGGCCGACCCCGACTCGGACTCGGGTTCCGGCTCCGATGACGACGGCAAGAGGGACGGCGCGCTCACGGTGGATCTGGAGGGCATCGCCGCCAGGGTCGTGCAGGTTCCGGTGCCAGAGGGCCGCTACTCGGACCTGTGCGCGGTCAAGGGCGGGTTCGTCTGGCTGAGGGAGCCGCTGGCGGGGGAACTCGGCGAGGACAGGGACGAGGTGGGCGGCGAGGCGCCCCGCCCGGCGCTGGACCGCTACGACCTGGTCAAGCGCGAGTGGAAGGAAGTGGTCGACAAGCTCGACTGGTACCGGGTGAGCGGTGACGGCACGCAGCTCGTCGTCAGTGACAAGGGTACGCTCACGGTCCGTCCCGTCGGGGGCAAGCAGGGCGGCAAGAACGGTGACGACGCGACCGTCGACCTGTCCAGGATCCGGATCACCGCCGACCCGCGCATACTGCGGCGGCACGCCTACGCCCAGGCGGGCCGCAGGATGCGCGCCGACTTCTGGGTCGAGGACATGGCCGACGTCGACTGGGAGAACGTGCTGGAGGAGTACCGGCCGCTGGTGGACCGGGTCGCCACCGCCGACGACTTCGCCGACCTGCTCTGGGAGGTCCTGGGGGAGCTGGGCAGCTCGCACGCCTACGTCGACGCCGCTCCCTGGGGCTACCCGGCCTCCGAACCGGTCGGGCTGCTCGGCGCCGACCTCTCCAGGGGCGACGACGGCCGCTGGCAGGTGGACCGGGTGCTGCCCGCGGAGTCCTCCGACGTGCACGCCCGTTCGCCGCTCGCCGGTCCAGGGGCGGGGGTCCAGCCGGGAGAGGCGCTGCTCGCGGTCGACGGGCGCCCGGTGCCGTCGGAGGGACCCGCGCGGCTGCTGGTCGGCGCCGCCGACAAGCCGGTCGAGCTGACCCTGGGCGGCGGGCGGCGGGTGGTCGTCACACCGCTCCGCGACGACCGGCGCCTGCGCTACCAGCACTGGGTGGCCGGGTGCCGGGCACGGGTCAGGGAGCTCGGCGGCGGACGCCTCGGCTACCTGCACATTCCGGACATGGTGGCCGAGGGCTGGGCGCAGTTCCACCGAGACCTGCGCAGGGAGATGACCTTCGAAGGGCTCGTGGTGGACGTACGGGGGAACCGAGGCGGCCACACCTCCGAGCTGGTCATCGAGAAGCTGATCCGCCGGGTCATCGCCTGGGACCTGCCCAGGGGCATGACCCCGATCACCTATCCCGAGGACGCGCCGCGCGGCCCGCTCGTCGCGATCACCAACCAGAACGCCGGATCCGACGGCGACATCGTCACCGCGGCCTTCAAGATCCACAAGCTCGGGCCGGTGGTGGGCACCCGCACCTGGGGAGGCGTCATCGGCATCGAGGACGACCACCGCCTGGTCGACGGCTCGCGCATCACCGTGCCCAAGTACTCCTTCTGGTTCGAGGAGCTGGGCTGGGGTGTGGAGAACTACGGTGTCGATCCCGACGTCGAGGTCGACATCACCCCCGACGACTGGGCGCAGGACAGGGACCCGCAGATCGAGGAGGCGGTACGGCTCGCGCTGGCCGCGCTGGAGGAGCGTCCGGCGGCGACCCCGCCCGATCGCTCCACCCGGCCCTCCCGGCGGCGTCCCGCGCTGCCACCCCGCCAGTAGTTGACATTTGTCACCCGGAACACCGTAAAGATCACCGTTTTCCGGTGATATCCACGACTACCTGGTCAAATGCCGGACGACGACGATTGTCGTCATGAGAACACCACAGGTGACGGACCCGCCGGGCCTCGACAGTGTGATCGAGGTCGGCGGGCTCCGGCAGGCGTACGGCGACTTCGAGGCGGTGCGCGGCGTCTCCTTCGACGTCCCGAGGGGCGAGTTGTTCGCCCTGCTCGGCACGAACGGTGCGGGCAAGACCACCACCGTGGAGGTCCTGGAGGGTTTCAGGGCTCCCACCGACGGCAGCGTCCGGGTGCTCGGGCTCGACCCGGTCAGGCAGCGCCGGACGCTGCGGCCCCGTGTGGGGATCATGCTGCAGGAGGGCGGCTTCCTCGGTGACCTCACGGTCGCGGAGACCGTCGGCCTGTGGGAGGGACTGAGCCGCGACACGGGCCGCACCGCCGCCTCTGCGAGGACGTTCTCCCTTCCCGGCCGGCGCAGGGGCACGGATCCGGGGACCATGGACGCGCTGGAGGCGGCCGGGCTGGCCAGGAAGGCGAGGACCAGGGTCCGGCAGCTCTCCGGCGGCCAGCGGCGCAGGCTTGACCTCGCACTGGCGGTGATCTCCCGGCCGGAGGTGCTCTTCCTGGACGAGCCGACCACCGGCATGGACCCCGAGGCGCGTCGCGCCACCTGGAAGGTGATCGAGGACCTGCGGGCGGGGGGCACCACGGTGCTGCTCACCACCCACTACCTGGAGGAGGCCGAGCGCCTCGCCAACCGGCTGGCCATCATGCACGAGGGCCGGATCCACCTCCAGGGCACCGTCGAGGAGGTGGTGGCCGGCTCCGGCGACCGGATCTCCTTCCGCCTTCTCGGCATCTCCTGGACCTTCGGCGAACTGCCCCCGCTGGACGGCGTATCCCCCGTACTGACCTACGGCGGCGACACGGGCGATACGGGGGTCGCCTACACCCTGACCGGCGCGCGGGCGGAGGCCCGCGCGCACGCGGCGGTCCGGCTGCTGCTGGACTGGGCCGACGCGCGGGGCGAGACCCTGGAACGGCTGGCCGTACGTCGGGGAACCCTGGAGGACGTCTTCCTGCGGGTGGCAGGGGAGGCGTCGCCGGCCGGGGATGCCGGAGATGACGGTACGGATCGGCGGGCCGACGGCGGGCCGGTGGCGGCGGGACCGGCGAGAAGGGGCGAGTGACCATGAGAACCGACGTGCTGCACGCGATCAGGCTCGCGAGGATCGATCTCACCCTGGTGAGCAGGAACACCACGGTCCTGTTCAACGTGCTCCTGCTGCCGCTGCTGATGGCCTGGCTGTACACCCAGGCGGTCGGCGCCGAGAAGATCGGCGGCGTGGACGGAAGGCTTTTCGTCCTGGCCGGGCTGCCGGGGGTGCTGCTGGTGTTCGCGGTCTTCGTCAACCTGGTGAACTCCTTCACCGCCCGGCGCGAGGAACTGGTGCTCAAGCGGCTGCGCGCGAGCCAGCCGTCGGGGCCGGCGATCCTCGGCGGCGGCGCCCTCGGGGCGCTCGTGCTCTATCTCGCCCAGGTAGCGCTTCTGGCCGTCTGGATGCGGCGGGCCGAGGGGGTCACGGTGGCGAACGTGCCGATGCTCGTGACCGTCGCCGTCCTGGGGGTCGCGCTGTTCTGCCTGCTCGCCGCCGCCTTCTCCGGCCTCACGCCGAACGCCGAGCTCGCCCAGGTCACGGTGCTGCCGGTGCTCCTGCTCGTGCTGGTCGGCGCCCCGATCGCGTTCCCCGCGGACACGCTGCCCGGCGCGCTGGGCCATATCGCCGGCCTGCTTCCCGCGACCCCGATCGTGGAGATCGCGCGCACCGCCTTCCTGGGCGGTGACCACATCTCCGGGGGCGGTGAGGCGCTGAGCATGGGCGGGCAGTGGGTGGCCGCGCTGCCCTCCTTCGCGAACCTGCTGGCCTGGATCGCGGTGGCCGGGCCGCTGGCACGATGGCTGTTTCGCTGGGAACCCCGGCACGGCTAACGTGCATAACGAAATGCCGGCCGACTTCGCGAGACAAGGGACGAGGCGCCTCGTACGCCTCGTCCCCTTCGCGTTCTCCACACACCGTGCCCCCGCCGTCCCTTCCGCGCTTTCCGCGAGAAGGCGGCGCTCGTCCGTCCAGCGGCTCCGCCGGATGACCATCTTCTCCCTCACCCTGGGCCTCGTCCTCGCCTGGATCAGCCCTCTCGCCGAGCTGGCGGACGAGGGTGAGGAAATCAGGCTCTCGCTGCTGACCGTCGGGGTGCCGGGCCTGGTGATCTTCAGTTTCCTGTATCTGAGGGTCATCAAAGCGGCCGTGGACGGCACCGGCGCGCGAGGCGAGATCATCGCCTCGGCCGTGGTCGCGGTGGTCCTCATGCTGACCCAGGACGGCGGTCCCTGGTCCTGGGGGCTGCTCGGCCCGGCGTGGGTGTCGGGCGCCGCGCTGCTGCTCGGCAGGTCCGCCACGATCGCCGTCACCGTCGCGGCGGCCGCCGCCGGACTGTTCCTCGTGTGGCCGGGAGACGGATTCGCCGAGGTGTTCGCGGCACCGAACGCGGAGAGTCACCTGCCCGGCCTCGGCGCCTACCTCGGGGTGGCCGCGGCGGCGCCGTGGTCGAACCGGTTCCAGCTCTGGTTCTGGCAGCTGTTCAGGGCCGCGGAGGAGGGCAAGGAGGCGCGGGCCAGGCTCGCCGTCACCGAGGAGCGGCTGCGCTTCTCCCGCGACCTGCACGATCTGGTCGGGCACAGCCTCTCCGCGATCGCCGTCAAGAGCGAGGTGGCCTCCAAGCTGTCGGGGGTGGACGCCGGGCGGGCGGCCAGGGAGATGGACGAGGTGAGGACCCTCGCGCGGCAGACGCTCAAGGAGATCCGCGCGGCGGTGCGCGGTTACCGGACGGTCGACCTCACCGCCGAGCTGCGCGCGATGACCGCGGTGCTGGAGGCGGGCGACATCCGCTGCACCCTGGAGACGCCGCGCGAACAGGTGCCCGAGGGGACGGCCACCCTGCTGGCCTGGGTGGTGAGGGAGGGCACCACCAATGTGCTGCGGCACAGCTCGGCCACTCGGTGCCGTATCACGATCACCCTCCGCGAGGGAGATGCCGTGCTGGAGATGACCAACGACGGGGTGAACGAGGACGGGGCGGACGGCCGGGGCGGTACCGGCCTCCTCGGGCTGTCGGAGCGGGTCGCCGCCGTCGGCGGGACCGTCACGGCGGGCCCGGGCGGTCCCGGGACGTTCAGGCTGCGGGCGACGATCCCGCTGGAGGGAGAACGATGATCCAGACGATGGCCGCCGTGCCTGGCTGTCCCGCCGTCTCGTACCGTCTCGCCGTGCCGGGCCGTCCGGTCGAGGTGGGGCGTCCCGGTGGGGTGAGTGGTCGGGTCGAGGTGGGGCGTCTCGCCGTGCCGGACTGTCGGGCCGAGGAGGCATGGTGATCCGGATACTGCTCGCCGACGACGAGCACCTGGTCAGGAAGGCGATCGCCACTCTGCTCGGCCTGGAGCCGGACATCGAGGTGGTGGCCGAGGTGGCGAGGGGAGACCTGGTGGCGGCGGCAGTGCTGGAGCACCGGCCCGATGTGGTCGTGCTGGACATCGAGATGCCGGGGATGGACGGGCTGAGCGTCGCCGAGACGCTGCGGGGCCACGCGGTGCTGATGCTGACCAGCTTCGGGCGGCCCGGATACCTGCGGCGGGCGCTCGCGGCAGGGGTGCGCGGCTTCGTCCCCAAGGACGCCTCCGCCGACGAGCTGGCGACGGCGATCCGCAAGGTCCACGCGGGTGGGCGCTATCTCGACCCGGAGATGGCCGCCTCGGCGATGATGGCGGGGGAGAGCCCTCTCACCGAGCGCGAGCGCGGCTCTTTGGAGCTGGCCGCGCAGGGCGCCTCGGTCGCCGAGATCGCCGCCGCGCTCCACCTCACCCAGGGCACCGTACGCAACTACCTGTCCAGCGCCATCACCAAGCTGGGGGCGACCAATCGGATCACCGCGATCCGGGCCGCTCAGCAAAAAGGTTGGCTTTAAACGCGTTTTCTCCTTCGAATCGGGCAAGGGACTCCCGTGTTCGCCGGAAGATCGACGTCAGGGACGAGGGAGATTCGCGCCTTCTTGCAGGCGGTGACGACCTTCTTCTGCGCGGTGACATCGGATGAACGCGACGCGTGACCGGTCGGCAGGTGACGCGTCGCCGTGGTGCCGGGCCGGTTTCTCCGTGGCGGCCGGGCGTGAGGAGGAGGCATGCGCGTCTCTGGTAACCCCCGGGCCCAGGTGGTCGGCGTCGGGAGTCGTCTCGACGTGGGAACCGTGGCCCAGGTGCGCCCGCGACTGCACGAGGCGGTCGACTCGGGGCGGGGCGACCTGATCGTAGATCTTTCCGGGTTGGAAATGATCGACGCCACCGGTCTCGGGGTGCTGGTGGGCACGCATCGCCGCGCTGTGAGCGCGGAACGCCGTCTCATCCTGCGGAGGGTGCCGCCCCGGATCATGCGGGTGCTGGCGGTGACCCGGCTCAACCGGGTCCTCACCGTCGAGCTTCCCGTGGCCGCGGTGGCCTGATCCGGAAGGTCGCCGGAGTTCGGGGAGCCGGCGGCACCGGAGCACGATGTCGGAGGACGGGCACGGCGGGCCCGCCCTCGTCTTACGCCGCGATCAGGTCACGAAGGCCCTTTGGAAGATGTGCGTGGCGGTGTCGATGAGCCTGGCGACCGGAGGTGGGTCGTCGGCCAGGACCCACTCGATGAGCAGTTCCTGGATCGCCCCGATCATCCCCAGCGCGAGGAGGTGCTGGTTGGCCTTCGTCGCCTCCGGCAGGTCGGCGACGTTCGACTCGATCGTTCTGGTGAGGGCCGCGACGGCCGACTGCCTGGAGGTGAGGAGGCAGTCGCCCGCCCGGCGGACCTCCAGATGCATGATCTGCGCGCGACGCCTGTCTTCGGTGACGAAGCCGATGTAGCTGGTGATTCCCGTCCTGACCCGGTCGGCCAGGGTGTCGGGGGCCTGCTCGATCGCTTTCGACATCGACTCCAGCGTCTCGTGCACGCACCGGTTGTACACGGTCTGCATCAGCTCCTCGCGTCCTGAGAAGCACTCGTAGAATGCGCGGTTGGAGATACGTGCCTCGGCACACAACCTCTCGATCGTCGTTTCGGGGAATCCGGGTTCGGAGAAGAGGGTGTACGCCGCGGAGATCAAACGCTCCCGGCGCTCCTCAAGTCGCTCCTCCGCTGACATTCCCCGGTAGGACCGTCCATTCATGTCAAGCTCCCACAGATCAGTGCGAGGTTGACAGATACTCGCTTTATCACTTCCACCTCATGGCTCTGGCCCCCGGAATCAACCATTATGGGTGCAAGATCCTTTTTGTGGAAGAGTCACTATGTTATTTCTTGCATTATCCGTGTAAGAAGGTGACATGTCTGAGTAGTCGGTCAAGGTGTTTTCGGCTGTGGCGGAATGGTGGGGTTCGTCGCGGGCGGCGCGGGAAACTCCGGCTCCGGGTCGCGAACCTCGGGGCGCCGTTCTGTTCGAAGGCCGCTCGGCCTCAAGAGCGAAGCCCACCTCACAAGAGCGGCCGGGATGGCGCCGGCTCCGATGGGGACCGTCTAGCGAGTGAGCAGGCCCCGGTCCAGAGCCGTGGTCACGGCGGCGGTGCGGTCGGAGACGCCGAGCTTACCGAAGACACGTAGCAGATGGGTCTTGACCGTGGTCTCGCCGATGAACAGGGCCCTGCCGATCTCCGCGTTGGTCAGCCCCCTGGCCACCAGGGAGAGCACCTCCGTCTCGCGCGGCGACAGCGACTCGGTCACCGGAGCCCGCATCCGGGTGACCAGCCTGGTCGCCACCGACGGCGACAGGACGGTCTCCCCGCGCGCCGCCGAGCGGATCGCGGCGAGCAGGTCGGCCCTGGAGGTGTCCTTCAGCAGATAGCCCGCCGCGCCGGCCTCGACCGCCCGGACGATGTCGGCGTCGGTCTCGTAGGTGGTCAGCACGATCACCCGGCTCTCCGGTCGCCCGGTGAGGATGCGCGAGGTGGCGCTCACCCCGTCCCCGTCCGGCATACGCAGGTCCATCAGGATCACATCCGGGGTGAGCTCCCCTGCCCGTACGACGGCCTCATCCCCGGAGGCCGCCTCGCCCACCACCGTGATCCCGGGGTCGGCCTCCAGCATCCCCCGAAGGCCCTCGCGGACCACCGGGTGATCGTCGACGATCATCACGCGAAGCATGTGTCACCCCTCCTGGCCGGGACGGCCGGTGCCGTCGCTTCGGCCGGTTCGGCCGACGGGGAGAGCGGGCCGTTCCGGGGAGTCGTCGGCGGTGAGCGCGGGCCGGTCGGTGGGGACGACCACCTCGAGCACCGTCCCCTCGCCGGGGAGTCCCCTCACGGTGAGGGTCCCGCCGACCTGCTCGACGCGGGCGCGCATGCCCCGCAGGCCGTACCCCTCGCCGCCGGACGGCTCGAAACCGCGTCCGTCGTCGCGTAGCTCCAGCCGTACGGAGCCGTCGCGGTAGGCGATCGAGACCGCGACGGATTCCGCGTCCGCGTGCTTGCGCACGTTGGCCAGCCCTTCCTGGGCGGCGCGGACGAGCACCACCTCGGCCGAAGCGTTCAGCGGCCGGGACCCTCCGTACACCTCGAACCCGACGGACAGGCTCGTCTCCTCGCCGAAGCGGTTCGTCAGCCGCCGCAGTGCCTCGTCCAGGGTCGAGCCGTCCAGCGGCGCCGGGCTCAGCGTGGTGACCAGCAGGCGGGCCTCGGTGAGGTTCTCCCGTGCCGTCCGCATGGCCAGCGCCAGGTGGCGGGACGGGTCGGGCTGTGCCTCGGCCGCCTGGAGCAGCATGATGATGCTGGTGAACCCCTGCGCCAGGGTGTCGTGGATCTCCCCGGCGAGCCGTTCGCGTTCCGCCTGCGCCCCGCGCTCGGCCGAGAGCCTGGACACCTTCGCCCGGCTGCTCTCCAGCTCCTCGATGAGCGCGGCCCGCTCCTCGCTCTGCCGGGTGATTCGCTCCATCCAGATGCCGAACGTGGCGGAGAAGAAGACGACGATCGTGGCGACCACCAGGAAGTTGAACGGCTCCGCCTCCTCGACCAGGAACAGGTAGCGGATCATCGGGGGGAGATTCAGCGCGGTCACGGCGATCATCGCCCGCCTGGCGGGGAAGACCATGAAACACTGCGGGCAGAGCCCGAACAGGGCGAATGTCGCGTACGACGCGGTGAGTCCCGGGGGAGTGAACAGCGCGACCAGCAGACCGATGTAGATCGCCCCCCGCAGCCGGTCGCCGCGGATGATCGCCGGACGGCCCAGCAGGACATAGAGCGGCAGGATCGCGCCCAGGCAGCTCGCCACGATCACCTTCTCGCGCACGGGCACGTCGACGGTGAGCGCGGTCCAGATGGTCAGGAGGAGCCCGAGGGTCAGAAGCAACTCCCAGCCGCGCAGCGACTCCCACGCGTGGGGATCGGCCCTTCGGGCGGGGGACTCGGTGTGGTCGGCGAGACTCACCCGTCTCGGCGGCTCTTCCAGCGGAACGTCATCAGGCACAGCACCAGTCCTCCGACCGCCCAGGCTCCCAGGACCAAAGCGACCCGGTCGAGTTCGTACGAGTTCGCGACTTCAAGTGTGGCACCGGCGTCCCCCAGGAAGACCGACCGGAAGCCCTGGCACATCCATTTGAGCGGGAAGAGCGAGGCGATGTTCACCAGCCAGGACGGCAGCTGCCCGATGGGGATGAACACCCCGGAGATGAACTGCAGCACCACGAACGGCATCGCGACCACCGCGCCGGCGCTCTTGGCCGACCGGGGCAGGCTGCTGATCGCGACACCGAGCAGGGACGAGCCGAGCACGCCGAGGACGAACACCCAGGTGAAGGTCACCCACCGGAACGCCTCCGACGGCAGCTCCAGGCCGAACAGCGCGACCCCGATCGCGAGCAGGATGACGACCTGCAGGAAGGAGACGAACAGGGTGTTGAGGGCCTTGCCCACGAAGTAGGAGGTGCGCGGCAGCGGGGTGCCCGCCAGCCGTTTGAGCGTGCCGTCGTCGCGGTCCATCGCGATGTTGATCCCGAGGTTCTGGAATCCCGTCATCGCGGCGGTCCCGATGAGCCCGGCCACATACAGCTGGGAGACGGTGAGGCCGATCCCCTCCATCTCGCTGGAGAAGATCGAGCCGAAGAGCACCAGCATGATGATCGGGAAGGCGAAGGTGAAGATCACCGCGTCCCGTTCGCGGAAGAACATCCTGTTCTCGACGACCGTCCGTGACAGCCCCAGTCGCATCACGGAAGGTTGCCCGGCGGACGAGGCCGGGGCGGAAGGTCGGGCAAGGGTCTGGCTCATCTGGTTGGTCACCTCGGGGGATCGGTTGACACTCGTACGGGAGGCGATCAGGCGGAGGGCTCGATGAGGCGGAGGTAGACGTCCTCCAGGCTGGGACGGGTCACGGCCAGTTCGGGGACCTCTCCGTCGAAGCGGCGGGTCAGCTCCAGCACGGTCCTGGTCGGCGTGTCCGTCTCCAGAAAGTGACGCTCACCCGCGTCGGACCAGCTCACCAGGGCCTTGGCGGTGGCCCTGCCGCCCAGCGTCTTCGGCTCGCCCTCGGCCACGATCCGTCCCCCGGCGACCACCGCCACCCGGTTGGCGAGCGCTTCGGCCTCGTCCAGGTAGTGGGTCGTCAGCACGATCGTGGTGCCGTCGCGGGCCAGGCTCTCGATCAGCTCCCAGAACCGCCTGCGCGCCTCCGGGTCGAACCCGGTGGTCGGCTCGTCCAGGAAGAGCAGCTCCGGGTCGCCGATCACCCCCAGCGCGACGTCGACCCGGCGCCGCTGCCCGCCCGAGAGCTTCCGGATGCGCTGGTCGGCCTTCTCGGTAAGCCCGACCTGCTCGATCACCTCGTCCGGGTCCTTGGCGCCGGGGTAGTAGTTTGCAAAATGCCGCACGGTCTCCCGCACGGTCGCCTCGGCCACGTCGTTGGCCGTCTGCAGCACGATGCCGATCCGCGAGCGCCACGCGCGGGTGGGCCTGCCGGGATCGACCCCCAGGACGCTCACCTCCCCGGCGTCCCTGGAGCGGTGCCCTTCCATGATCTCCACCATGGTGGACTTCCCCGCCCCGTTCGGGCCGAGGATCGCGAACACCTCACCCGCGCGGATGTCGAGATCGACCCCTCCGACGGCCTGAACGTCGCCGTAGCGCTTGGTCAGACCTCTCACTCTTACCGCTGTGTCCATGTCCCAAGCGTCGCGTCCACGCGGTTCTCGCGGTACCGACGTTCGATGGAGCCCCGTGTCCACCGAACGGAGGACACGGGGCTCGTCATTTTTCTCTCGATCGGCGGCATGCCGCGATGGACGGTCGTTTCATGCGCTCGGTTTCAGGACGGATGATCCGGATGTGGTTCACATCGAGCGCACCACCGGCATCCCGTGTTTGAAGAGCGATTCAGAATGCGCGGGATATCCGCTGATATTCGGCCGTTTGCGGGCAGCTGCATTGCTCATCGAAACTTCAATAACGCCTATCCGAAAAGGTGGCCGAGCTTGAGTGGCGAGCGTGGGAGAAGGGAGGCGGAAATGTCGATCAATGATCGACCGGTGACCCCGTCGGGTGCCGAGTGGCGCGAGAGCGCGCGGTAATGGCCAGGGTGGCGCCTGCGTCGAGATGGCGCGGAAACCCGCCCGGTGTCATCGCCGTGCGCGACAGCGAGGATCCGAACGACCTCGCCCTGGTCCTCGCACCCGAAAAGTGGTCGGCGTTCCCGGGCGGAGCGCCGGACGAGGAACTCGGCGCGCCGTAACGGGGGCCGGATTCCGTTTCGTACGTCTCCTGCGGGCCCCGGCGGCACTCAGGTTGTCAGAACAGGGTGTCCTCGCGCTCGATGCCGCGCAGCTCGTCGTAGTCGAGGGTGACGCAGCGGATACCGCGGTCCTCGGCCAGGGTCTTGGCCTGGGGCGCGATGCTCTGGGCGGCGAGGATTCCGGAGACCGGGGCGAGCAGGGGGTCGCGGTTCATCAGCTCCAGATAGCGGGTGAGCTGTTCCACGGCGTCGATGCCCGCGCGTCGCTTGAGCTCCACGGCGACGGACGCGCCCGTGTTGTCGCGGCAGAGAATGTCGACGGGGCCGATGGCCGTCATGTATTCGCGGCGGACGAGCGTCCAGCCCGCGCCCAGGGTGGTGATGTGCTCGGCGAGCAGCTCCTGCAGGTGGGCCTCGACCCCGTCCTTGATCAGGCCCGGGTCCACGCCCAGCTCGTGGCTGGTGTCGTGGATGATCTCTTCCATGGTGAGGACGAGCTTCTCGCCGGTCTTGCCGTGGGTCACCGTCCAGGTGCCCTCCTCCTCGCGGAGCTTGCACGGCGGGTTCATCCAGTTCAGCGGCTTGAAGGCCCGGTCGTCGGCATGGATCGAGACGCTGCTGTCGGCCTTGATGAGGATGAGCCGGGGTGCCATCGGAAGATGGGCGGTGAGTTTCCCGACGTAATCCACGCTGCACCGAGCTATGACCAGACGCATGACCGAACCCTATCGGCACGAAGGGACCTCGGTCCCCGTGATCCACACGGACGCCCGTCGGCCCCGGCGGCGGTCCGTTGGCGGTTGGGGCGTGACTCCCCGGTCGTACGAGAGTCGTACGAGATCGGGGAGTCACACCGAGGGGTCAGCGCACCGCCTCGGAGAGCTTGACGCGGGCGCCCGTGCGCAGGACCGCGCGGCTGTAGATGCGGGCGCCGAGCATGAGGGTGCCCACCGTCGCGAGGAGCATCAGGACCGCCGCCAGGGCGATCTCCCAGGCGGACACCTCGCCTCCGGCCATCCGGACCGGCATGACCATCGAGGAGAACGGCGGCACCAGCGAGAGGATCCTGGCCACCGGGCTGCTCGGCTGGACCGCCGCGAAGTAGGCCACCAGGTAGGTGACCATCATGAGCATCGTCATCGGGGTGAGGACGCTGTTCGCGTCCTCCTGCCTGGACACCAGGGACCCGAGCGCCGCCGCCATCGCGGCGAAGAAGGCGTATCCGAGGACGAACCAGAACAGCGCGCTGACCACGATGCCCGTCATCCCCGGGGGCAGGTCGGCCGCGAGACCGGTCGCCGCCGCCGCGCCGAGACCGGCCACGATGATCACGACCATGTTGGCGAGCGCGAGCGCGCCCAGCCCCACGATCTTGCCGCCGAGCAGCTGCCAGGGACGGACCGAGGTGAGCAGG
Organism: Streptosporangium sp. NPDC006930; assembly: GCF_040635605.1. NCBI lineage: Bacteria > Bacillati > Actinomycetota > Actinomycetes > Streptosporangiales > Streptosporangiaceae > Streptosporangium > Streptosporangium sp. NPDC006930. Next base: position 348,883 of record NZ_JBEYID010000003.1, read on the forward strand.
ATCTCCACGATCCGGCTGCCCTTCTCCTCGACCACGCCCATGGCGACGTACATGGAGGAGTAGATGAGCAGGAAGAACAGCACCATGACCAGCAGGGACGCGACGCCCACCCGCACGCCCGCGTAGCGGGTGTCGGCTCCGATGGAGACCTGCTCCAGAGGGGCGACCCGCATCGCCTCCGCCACCTTGGCCGGGTCCAGGCCCGCCTCGCCCAGCCGTCTCTCGGTCTGGGCGGCCTGGTTCGCGCTCTCCAGCAGCAGACCGAGGTCGCGGTCCACCTCGCCGTCGGCGAGCACCTTGCGGCCGTCCACCACGGCGGCGTCGACGTCGCCCGCGGTGACCGCGGCGCTCGCGGCGGCCTCGTCGGAGAACTCCCTGACGGTGAGCTCCACGTCCTTGGCCGCGCCGGTCAGGGCCGGCCGCAGCGCCTGCGACTGCGCCCCGGCGAGCCCCACGGTGTAGGAGTCGGGCCCGGAGAAGAGCCTGGGCAGGAACGCCAGTGCCGCGACCAGCACGGCGCTGACCACGAGCCCGATGACGAACGCCTTCGTACGGCCGCGCGTGACGATCTCCCGCCGCGCGACCAGCCACAACCCGTTCACGCGACGGCCTCCCTGAAGATCTCGGTGAGTGTGGGGCGCTGCCACCCGAAGTGCTCGACCCTTCCGGCCTTGACCGCGAGGCGCAGGATCTCCTGGTCGTCGCCGTCGACGCCCGCGACGAGGACCTCGTCGCCCTTCTCGACGACCTCTCCCGGCAGGGACGTGGCCCAGCCGGGAGAGGCGTCCCTGACGACCACCCTGAGCAGGCCGCGTCCCTCACGGTCGCGCAGCTCCTCGACCGTTCCGCTCGCCACCATGCGACCGGAGGAGATGATGCCGACCGAGTCGCAGAGCCGTTCGACGAGGTCCAGCTGGTGACTGGAGAAGAGCACGGGAACGCCCGCGGCGCGCCGCTCGGCGAGCACCTCGGCGAGCGAGTCGACGGCGAGCGGGTCGAGCCCGGAGAAGGGCTCGTCGAGGACGAGCGCCTCGGGATCGTGCACCAGCGCCACCGCGAGCTGCACGCGCTGCTGGTTGCCCAGGGAGAGCGCGTCCACCGCGTCGTTCGCGCGCTCGGTGAGCGAGAGACGTTCGAGCAGGTCGCCGGTGGCCTTCTTCGCCCCGCTCGCGGTCAGGCCGCTGAGCCTGCCGAAGTATTCGACCTGCTCGGCGACCTTCATCTTCTGGTACAGACCGCGCTCCTCCGGCATGTAGCCGAACCGGCGCCGATCGTCGAACGTCAGCGCCTTGCCGTCGCGGCGCACGGAGCCCGAGTCGGCGGTCAGCACGCCCATCAGGATGCGCATCGTGGTGGTCTTGCCCGCCCCGTTGGCTCCGACGAAGCCAAACATCTCGCCGGGTTTCACGGAGAACGTCACGCCGTCCAGGGCGGTCTTGTCGCCGTACCGTTTGTGCAGGTCGTCTATCTCGATCATTAGGGGGATCCCTCGGTGAGACGTCTCAACACGGAGACGTAGTCATGAAACGCCTGGCGGCCCTCATCGGTGATGGCGAGCCAGGTGCGTGGGCGCTTACCCACGAAGGCCTTCTCCACCTTCACGTAGCCGGCCTCCTCCAGGGTGATGACGTGCTTGGAGAGCAACGAGTCGCTGACCTCGATCGTGTCGCGCAGGAAGCGGAACTCGGCCTTGTCGGTGACCGAGAGGGCGGCCATGATCGACAACCGGACGGGCGCGTGGATGACGTCGTCGAGGCCGTGCCGGAGGTGTGAGCCCGTGCCGCGCGTCGCCCTGCCCGCGCCGTCGCCCGCCGGGCTCGTGTGCCCCGCCTCCTTCGCGCCGCCCGGGACGTGGGGCTCGCTCACCGCTCCGCCCGTGTCAGCTCATCCTTCACGACTCCTCCACTGCTCATGCGCTCAAACGGTACTTGTTACTCAACTCTGGTTCAAGTACTTTCTGTCCGCTCTTTGGCTACCTGCCCGGCTTTTGGGGTAGCCGGTACCTCTCTGGGAGACTGTTGTGACGCCGGAGTGGCGGTTCGCCAGGTGGGCGACCCGGTGGGCGGGGTGGGAGAGCGATGACGAGCACTTGTCGGGCGGCGCAGGCGGTCGAAAGGACCGTGACGGCCGGCCTCGGCGCGACGGGCTCGTGAGCCCCCGCAAGGCCCGCCGCGCCGACCCCTTCGACCGGGGCGGCAAGCGGGGCCTCGCCCGTCCCGTCGGGGGCTCCGTGCCCGGCGTCGACCGTACCGAGGAGTGGCCCGACGGTGACTGGCAGGTGCGCCGGGTCACCGGTGGCACGGCGGACAAGGTCTACCGTTGCCCCGGATGCGACCAGGAGATCAGGCCAGGACTGCCGCACCTGGTCAGCTGGCCCGCCTGGCAGGGCGGGGAGGATGAGCGCAGGCACTGGCACACCGCGTGCTGGCGCAACCGGGTCAGGCGCGGACCCGGCAGGAGCAGATACTGACCGGCGATGACCGGCGCCGACGCGGACCGGCCACCACTGACAACGACCGGCCACGACTGACCACCATCGGCTACGACCGGCGCCGACGCGGACCGGTAGGGCGAATTCGAGGAGAGACATGGAGATTCGGGCCTCTACGGTGCTGCCCGCGCGCAGGGAGCCGATCGAGCTGCACACCGGCGACGGTCTGACACTCGTCGGTGAGCTCGCCCTTCCCGCCGACCGTCCCCCGGTGGCCACGCTGGTCTGCCTGCATCCGCTGCCCACCCATGGCGGCATGATGGACAGCCACGTCTACAAGAAGGCCGCCAACCGGCTGCCCGCCCTCGCCGACCTGGCCGTGCTGCGTTTCAACACGCGCGGCACCACCTCGGAGCGGGGCACCTCCCAGGGAGCCTTCGGCGCCGGCGAGGACGAGCGCATGGACGTCGCCGCGGCCCTGGAGTACGCCGACTTCCACGACCTGCCCCGGGTCTGGCTGCTCGGCTGGTCCTTCGGCACCGAACTGGCGCTCAAGTGGGGGCACGACCCGCTGGTGGAGGGGGCGATCCTGCTCTCCCCGCCGCTGCACCGGGCCACCGACGCCGACCTCGACGCGTGGGCGGAGTTCGGGCGCCCGCTGACCGCGCTGATCCCGGAGTTCGACGACTACCTGCGCCCCGAGCAGGCTCGTGAACGCTTCGCCAGGGTGCCCCAGGCCGAGGTCGTCGGGGTGGACGACGCCAAGCACCTGTGGGTCGGCGAGCCGTACGTGCGCATCGTCCTCGACCAGATCGTCCTGCGGGTGAATCCGGCGGCCCACCCCCTGCCCACCGAGGTTCCCGGATCGTAGGAGCCCCGCCGGTTCGGACGGACCTCCGACGGGGTCCTCGTGGCCGTATCGCCGGTGAGTCCCGTTCGCCGACGTCGGGGCACCACGAGGTCTTGCCCTCCGGGCCTGCCGGAATGCCCGCGTGATCCGGGCGGTGAGAAGGAGAGCGAGACAGGAAGAGAGCCTGGCGACCGTGAAGGTCGCCAGGCTCTCGCCGTAGCCGTCGCGAACGCCCCGGAGTCAGCGGCCGCCTATTCCTGCCACCACTCCGCGTCGTCGTCCTTCGTCTCGGTCCTCGCGGGTGCGGGAACCGGCTTCTCGGCGCCGTTGGCGGCGGGGATGGCCGGCTTCGGCGGTGCCGCGGCGATCGCGGGCTCCGGGTCGGCGGCCGGGAGCGGTGCGCCACCGAGCAGCTGGCGCAGCTGCGCGAGGTGGCTGGTGATGCTGTCGCGCTGGCGGGTCAGCTCGTCGACCTGGCGCTGGGCGACCGAGCGGCTGCGCTCGGACTCCGCCTTGGCCTCGGAGACGATGGACTCGGCGCTCGCCTTGGCCTCGGAGACGACCTGGTCGGCGTTCTTGCGCGCGTTGGCCAGCAGCTGCTTGGCGTGCGTGTCGGCCTCGCGACGGGTCTGCTCGGCCTGCTGCGTGGCCTTGGTGGCGCGCTGCTCGGCGGTGGCCGCGCGCTGCTCGGCGGTGGCGGTCAGCTGCTGGGCCGCGGCCTGCGCGTTGGCGTGGCGCTCGGCCTCCTGGCGCTCGGCCTCCTCGCGACGGGCGGCGAGCTGGATCTCGAACTCCGCCTCGTCCTGTGCCCGCTTCGCCTCGGACTCCTCAAGCACCCTCTGGGCCTGGGCGCGCATCTCGTCGGCCTGGCGCTTGGCGGTGGTGAGGACCTCGTCGCGCTCGCGCTTGGTCGAGGCGCGCAGCTGGGCCACCTCGCGCTCGGTGGTGGTGCGCAGCTTGGCGATCTCGCGCTCGGAGTCGGCGCGCTTCTCCGCCACCTCGTGGTCGGCGGTGGCGCGCAGCTTGGAGACCTCGCGCTCGGTGGTGGCGGTCAGCTCGTCGGCCTCGCGGCGGGCGGTCGAGCGGATCTCCTCGGCCTCGCGCTCCGCGCTGGTGCGCATCTCGTCGGCCTCGCGGGTGGCGAGGGCGCGCTTCTCGGCCGCCTCGTTCTCCGCGGCGGCGCGCAGGTCGGCGGCCTCGACCTTGGACGCCGCCTTGATCTCGTTCGCCTCGGACCTCGCGGCCTGGACCAGCTCGGTCGCCTGCTCCTCCGCCAGGCGGAGGAGCTGCTCGATCCGGGCGCCGAGCCCGGAGTAGGTCGGCCGCTCCTGCTCCTGGAGCTGACGCTGTGAGTCGGACAGCTCCCGCTGCAGGCCCTGGACCTGTTCCCGGGACTGCCGGAGCTCGCCGTCGATCTGCTTCAGATGGTCGTGGACCTGGTGCCGGTCATAGCCACGAAGCACCACGTCGAATTCCCGAGCGGGGGCGTCTTCAAAGAAATTGTTGAGCTGGGCATCGATGTCGGACTGCATGGAGGCTCGATCCTGGGTTGTCGAGACGGCTACACGGGCCGGACGGGGGTTTCAGGCATCCGAAGCGGGAGCCGGGGCGGGATCCACGTCCGGTGGTACGCCAGCGTACTCCGCCGTTGCCGAGTTGGCGGTCTCGTCCGACTTTATGCGCGACTTGTTACGTATCAGCGTTTCTTGCATTCGGTGTGGCCTTGGCTTGCCTTTCCGGGGCCTGTACGAGTTCGGTGAGCATTCCCCCGACGTCTTTGGGGTGAAGAAAGGCGATGGAAGAGTCCATGGAGCCGTGGCGCGGTCGCTCGTCGAGCAGCCGGACCCCCTTGCCGCCGATCTTGTCCATCGCCTGCACGACGTCCGGGACGCCGAAGGCGACATGATGAACACCTTCCCCGCGCTTCGCGAGAAATTTGCCGACCGGCGTGTCGGGGCCGAGCGGTTCGAGAAGCTGGATATAAGATCCACCGCCTTCGCCGTCGGCGATGCGCAGCATCGCCTCCTTCACTCCCTGCTCGATGTTCACCTCGCGGGCCACCACCGTGAGCTCGAAGGTCTGCTCGAAAAAAGCGATCTTCTCCTCAAGGTCGTGGCAGGCGATTCCTACATGATCGATGCGCATGAACATGGGTCCATCCTCCATGGGCTCGCCGAAGTACTCATGGGTATGGTGGCAAAGTCGCTCCAAGTCCCGTCAGGGAGGCCCCACTTATGTCTGGTTCCGTCATCGTCGCCGGAGCTCGTACCCCCGTCGGACGGCTGCTCGGTTCGCTGTCCGGCCTGTCGGCCGCCGAACTCGGCGGCATCGCCATCAAGGCCGCGCTGGAGCGTTCCGGCGTCGCCCCCGACGCCGTGCAGTACGTGATCATGGGGCAGGTGCTCCAGGCGGGTGCCGGTCAGGTCCCCTCCCGCCAGGCCGCCGTCAAGGCGGGCGTCCCGATGACCGTGCCGTCCCTGACGATCAACAAGGTCTGTCTCTCGGGCCTGGACGCCATCGCCCTGGCCGACCAGCTCATTCGCGCCGGCGAGTTCGACATCGTGGTCGCGGGCGGCATGGAGTCCATGTCGAACGCCCCGCATCTGTTGCCCGGCCTGCGCAGGGGCGTCAAGTACGGCTCCGCGGACATCGTCGACTCGATGGCCTACGACGGCCTCACCGACGCCTACGACCAGGTGGCCATGGGCGAGTCCACCGAGCGGCACAACGCGCGCCTCGGCCTGACCCGCGAGGAGCAGGACGAATACTCCGCGCGCTCCCACGGGCTCGCCGCCGCCGCGATCAAGAACGGGACGCTCGACGACGAGATCGTGCCGGTGTCCATCCCGCAGCGCAAGGGCGAGCCGGTGGTCTTCTCCGCCGACGAGGGGGTACGCGGGGACACCACCGTCGAGGCCCTGTCGCGGCTGCGGCCCGCGTTCACCAAGGACGGCACGATCACCGCCGGATCGGCCTCGCAGATCTCCGACGGCGCCTGCGCGGTGGTCGTGATGTCCAAGGCCAAGGCCGAGGAGCTCGGCCTCGACTGGCTGGCCGAGATCGGCGCCCACGGCAACGTCGCCGGACCCGACAACTCGCTCCAGTCCCAGCCGGCCAACGCGATCAGGCACGCTCTCGCGAAGCAGGGCCTGGAGGTCGGAGACCTCGACCTGCTGGAGATCAACGAGGCCTTCGCGCAGGTCGTCCTCCAGTCGGCCAGGGAACTCGGCGTTCCCCTCGACAGGATCAACGTCAACGGCGGCGGCATCGCCGTCGGCCACCCGATCGGCGCCTCCGGCGCACGCATCGTCCTCACCCTCGCCCACGAGCTCAGGCGCAGGGGCGGCGGCCTCGGGGCGGCGGGCCTCTGCGGTGGCGGCGGGCAGGGCGACGCCCTGATCATCCGCGTACCCTCGGCATGATCGCGGAGGTCTCCGACCTGGTCGCGATGGCGAGGCAGGGAAGGCCGCGGGCCGTGGCCCGGCTGATCTCCATGGTCGAGAACGGCTCCCCGAGGCTGCGGGAGATCACCGAGTTGCTCTGCGCCGACCGGCCGCACCGGGCACGGATCATCGGGCTCACCGGCTCTCCCGGCGTCGGCAAGTCCACCTCGACCGGGATGCTGGTCCACGCGTTCCGTAAGCGGGGCATGCGGGTCGGTGTGCTCGCCGTCGACCCGTCCTCACCGTTCACCGGCGGGGCGCTGCTGGGCGACCGGGTCAGGATGCAGGACCACGCCACCGACCCGGACGTGTTCATCAGGTCGATGGCGAGCCGGGGCCACCTGGGAGGGCTGTCGTGGGCCACGCCCCAGGCGCTGCGCGTCCTGGAGGCGGCCGGTTGCGAGGTCATCCTCGTCGAGACCGTCGGGGTCGGGCAGGCGGAGGTCGACATCGCCTCGCTCGCCGACACCACCGTCGTGTTGCTCGCCCCGGGGATGGGCGACGGCATCCAGGCGGCGAAGGCGGGCATCCTGGAGATCGCCGACGTGTTCGTGGTGAACAAGGCCGACCGCGAGGGCACCCAGGCCACCGTCCGCGAGCTCCGCAACATGATCGCCCTGGTCGAGCGGCCCTGGAGGCCGCCGATCGTACCGACCGTGGCCTCCAGAGGTGAGGGAGGCGAGGAGGTGGTCGACGCCCTCGGCGACCACCTGGCCTATCTGGAGGCGTCGGGCGAGCTCGTCCGGCGCCGCCACGCCAGGGCGAGGGACGAGATCGAGGCGATCGCCCTCACCACCCTGCGCTCCCGCTTCGCCCACCTGCACGGCGACCGGCGCCTCGACGCCCTCGCCACCCGCGTCCTGGACTCAGAGCTCGACCCCTACACCGCGGCGGACGAGCTCCTGGCCGCCACGGGCTGAGCGAGGCCCGCGCGCCTCGGGCACCGAACCGGTCACCGAGACGCGCGGGACCGCGGCCCGGACTTCGGACCCCGTGATCCGGCGGCCGTGGCACATGCCCGATCCAGGGGATCGAGATCACGGCTCCGGGGCTCAGGTCTCGTCGGCGAACTTGACGGTGACCTTCTCGAAGCCGAGGCCCTTCAGCAGGCCCTCAAGCATGATCTTGGTGTTCTGGTCGGCCCGGTTGCGCAGGTCGCTGGCCTGGGCGGCCTCGGCGATCTTCTTCTCGGCGAGCATGTAGAGCTCCCGCTGGTCGGCGGGGGAGGAGGACAGCAGATCCTCGACCCGGTCGAAGAGGCCGCGCTGCTGGGCGTAGACGTACGAGCGCTTGTTGTCGATGTTCGGCTTCTCCAGCTGGGCGCGGGGCAGCTTCATCGTGACCTCGGTGCGGTCGGGGGAGACCGTGAGGGCGTTGCCGGCGATGCCGCCGAAGTCGACGTAGGCGTCGACACCGCCGGCGCCGACGAAGAGGGTCCTGCTGCCCTTGATCGCGTCGGGCAGGAAGGCCGCGTCCTTCTCCAGGTCCACCACGACCTGGAAGTTGCCGGTGGCGGCCTCGAAGCGGCTGAGGTTGTGGATGGACTCCAGCAGCACGGGCTGACTGCGGTCGATCGTCTCCTCACCGAACGGGTTCAGCCACGACCAGGCGAGGCGGGCGCCGACGACGAGAAGGATCACGACGACGAGCAGCCCGGCGAGAAAACGCCAGAAACGCCCGCGGCGCGCCGCAGGGGGCGCCGCGGGCGGAGCTTCTTGGGAGGCTTTCACGGCGCTTTCCTTCCCCGCACGGTGACCTTCTCACGCGGAGCCTATGCCGATCTTCCTACCCCCGGGGAGAGGGGAACGCGCCCCGTTCCGCGAAGGGGGCTCGCCAGGGGCCGGTCGGGGTGATCACTCCGGGGGCGGGGGGAACGCCGGGTGCCTGGTGGACGGTGCCCGGCCGCGGTTCGGGGCCGGTCGAGGCGCCCCCCGCGCCCTGCCCGCTCTGCCCTGTCTGGGAGGTCTGTCCGGCCTGGCCCCCGAAGTGAGTGCTTTGTAGCCGGCAGTCGGTGAAGTCGGCGTAGTGGAGGCGGAGCCAGTCGCGCCGCTGGACGTCCGTGAGGCCGGAGAACCAGGCCGCGGCGTACCGGTGCTCGGGGAGCGGCCCGCCGGGAAGCGGCTCGCCACGCAGCCACGCGGTGACGATGTCGCGGTAACCCGACGCGGGGCCGGAGCCGCACCGGGCGGCCAGGCCGTCGACGAACTCGTCGGCGGCCTTCTCCGCGAAACCGGCCGCCAGGTCGTCGACGTGGATCGCGATCACGCCCGCGGAGGCGGGAGGGCTGTCGCGCCTGGGATGCTGTTCCACCCGGGAGAACTCCCCGGGCGTCCCCGCCAGCCGAGACGCGATCTTGATGAACTCCGAGCCCAGCTCGGGGAGACCGGCGCGCATGCCCGGGTGCACGCACACCATGATCGGCCATTCCTGGCAGCTGTAGACGACCTGCTGGGCGGAGACCGGCTGCGGCTCGGTGAACAGCCTGGCCATGCCGGTCCCGGCGGCGAGCACCGCGATCAGCGCCGCGGCCAGCACCAGGGCCTGGCGCGTCACGACCGCGGCCCAGCCGAGCAGCAGCGCCGAGCTGATCCCCACCAGCCAGAGCGTCTGATCGGTGAACGCCGCCGCGTTCAACCCCTGGAACGGGTCGTACGGCTCCCGCGTGGCGGGGGCGAGCCGGTCACCCCAGGCAGGCCCCTGGCACAGCCAGGTGAACAGGCTGTAGCAGCCGAGCCCGGCGAGGGCCGGTGTGATCGTCCAGGGCATCAGCCAGCCGATCACCCAGCCGATGACGACGTACAGCGCGAGCCCGGCCGCCCCCATCACCAGGCCGCTGGGCAGCAGCCGACCGGCCTGCTCTGTGATCATGGTTCTGACCGCGAGGACCATGACGGTGGCGGTGAACGCGCCTCCCGCCACCACCAGGATCGCGAGTGGTGCCCGTACCGCCTGCCACGGGGTCATCGCCCCCCCGCGCGTTCCGCGCCGTCTGCGCACCGCCACCCAGGCGGCGAACGCGGCCGCCACCGGGCCGGTGAGCCGGAGCGAGCCGATCACCGCGACGACGATGTTCTCCCACGCGCTGACACCGGGAATCAGGACGCTCCACGCCGCGACCACCCCGAGCACGAGCAGGATGGCGACGGCCATCAACCCGCTCTGCTGGAGTTCCTCGCGTGAAACGCCCCTGTGCTCACGCACCGGTGGGCGTGGTGAGAGCCCACGCCGCGTCGGTGTGGTCAAAATCTGTCCGGCGTTCGAACGCCGTTGAGTTGTCGTTCATGAAGCACCCCCCGTGCCGTGAATGTGCGGATGCCGGTCCCCTCGGCACCGGTCCGGCTCGCGTCCCCCGCAGGCCGGACTGAGTCATCGTGGCCACTTGGCCACGGCCTCACCATTCGATGTGGGAACCATAACGGAGCGTGACGTTTGGCGTCCGGGTTCTTGGTGAAGCCATCAGTGCGGTGACTCTACGTATACGGGCGAATCGGGATGAGGCCGCGCTACCGTAGCCCTGTGGTTACAGGTCAGCTGAATCTCCCGTTTGACCCCATCGAACGTGCCGCGGAAACGTGGCGCGTTCACTTCGGGCCCTCCTCGGCCATGGCCGCCGTCACATCGATCATGAGAGCGCACCAGATCCTGCTGTCGCAACTGGACACGCTGCTCAAACCGCATGACTTGACCTTCGCCCGGTACGAGGCGCTGGTGCTGCTCACCTTCAGCAGGACGGGGGCGCTGCCGCTCTCCAAGATCGGTGAGCGTCTCATGGTCCACCCCACGAGTGTGACCAACACCGTGAGCCGTCTGGAACGTGCCGGTCTGGTGCGGCGCCTGCCCAATCCCCGTGACGGCCGGGGCGTGCTCGCCGAGATCACCGATGAGGGCCGCGAGACCGTCGGCCGGGCGACGGCCGACCTGATGGAGGCCGACTTCGCCATGCCGATGTACGAAGAGGCGAAGCTGGAGGAGATGTTCGACCTGTTCAGGACCCTCCGGGTGGCGGCCGGCGACTTTCAGTACTGATGCGACGCTAACGCGTCGCGGTGAGGCCGCTCTTATCCGGCTCCTTCCCTCGTCGAGGGAGGTCGCTCGTTCCTCACGACCTCCCTCTCCTCAGTCCAGTCCCCGGCGCGGCCTCACGGGTGGTCCCGCGATTGGGGACGCTGGGGCGTTGCGGTGAGGTTGTTCTTGTCCGGCTCCTCTCCTTGGTCCAGTCCCCGGCGCGGCCTCACGGGCTGACGGCGACGCTGCGTGTCTCCGGCGGCGGTTCCCGGCGGCGGGCGGTCGCACGCCTGGCCAAGAATTACTAGGACGTCCTAGTATCTGCATGAGGCCACAAGCCGGATAAGAAGCCACATGCCATACAAGGGAGTCGGCCATGGACGCTGAGCGAGTCGAGGCGGGGCGGGCGCGCTGGCAGGCGCGCTTCGACGGGGCGCGCAAGCGCGAGGCGGAGTTCCGCACCCTCTCCGGGATCGACGTGGACCCGGTCTACGGCCCCGAGGGCGGCGATCCGCGCATGGAGCGCATCGGCTGGCCGGGGGAGTATCCGTTCACGCGCGGCCTGCACCCCACCGGTTACCGGGGCAAGGCGTGGACCATCCGGCAGTTCGCCGGGTTCGGGAACGCCAAGCAGACCAACGAGCGCTACAAGATGATCCTCGGCGCGGGTGGTGGCGGGCTGAGCGTGGCCTTCGACATGCCGACGCTGATGGGCCGCGACTCCGACGACCCGCGCTCGCTCGGCGAGGTCGGCCACTGCGGTGTGGCGATCGACTCCGCGCTGGACATGGACCTGCTCTTCGACGGCATCCCGCTCGGCGAGACCACCACCTCGATGACGATCAGCGGCCCCGCCGTCCCGATCTTCTGCATGTACGTCGTCGCGGCCGAGCGGCAGGGAGTGCCCGTCGGGAAGCTCAACGGGACCCTGCAGACCGACATCTTCAAGGAGTACATCGCCCAGAAGGAGTGGCTGTTCGCCCCCGAGCCGCACCTGCGGCTCATCGGCGACCTGATGGAGTTCTGCGCCACGGAGATCCCCGCGTACAAGCCGCTCAGCGTCTCCGGCTACCACATCCGCGAGGCCGGGTCCACGGCCGCCCAGGAGCTGGCCTTCACGCTGGCCGACGGGTTCGGCTACGTGGAGCTGGGCCTGTCGCGCGGTTTGGACGTCGACGTCTTCGCCCCCGGCCTGTCCTTCTTCTTCGACGCCCACATCGACTTCTTCGAGGAGATCGCCAAGTTCAGGGCCGCCCGGCGGATCTGGGCGCGGTGGCTGCGCGACGTCTACGGCGCGAAGACCGACAAGGCCCAGTGGCTGCGCTTCCACACCCAGACGGCCGGGGTGTCGCTGACCGCGCAGCAGCCGTACAACAACGTGGTGCGCACCGCGGTCGAGGCGCTCGCGGCGGTGCTCGGCGGCACCAACTCGCTGCACACCAACGCGCTCGACGAGGTCCTCGCGCTGCCCTCGGAGAAGGCGGCCGAGATCGCGCTGCGCACCCAGCAGGTGCTCATGGAGGAGACCGAGATCGTCAACGTCGCCGACCCGCTCGGCGGGTCCTGGTACGTGGAGGCGCTGACCGACCGGCTGGAGGCCGAGGCCGAGGCGATCTTCACGAGGATCAGGGACATGGGCTCGGACGGCACGATGACCTCGGGCATCCTGCGCGGCATCGAGGACGGCTGGTTCATGTCCGAGATCGCCGAGGCGGCCTTCGACTACCAGCGGAAGCTGGAGAAGGGCGAGAAGAGGATCGTCGGGGTGAACTGTCACACGGCCTCCATCGACGAGCCGCTGGAAATCCTCCGGGTCAGCCACGAGGTCGAACGCGAGCAGAACCGCGTCCTGGCCGAGCGCCGGGCCACCCGTGACCAGGCGGCCGTGGACGCCGCCCTCGCCGCGATGACACAGGTCGCGAGGGGGGAGGGCAACATGATCCCCGCCATGCTCGACGCGGCCAGGGCCGAGGCGACGCTGGGCGAGATCTGCGACGCGCTGCGCGACGAATGGGGCGTATACACCGAACCGGCCCGCTTCTAGCGGTGGCGCGTCGGGGCACCGGCCGGGATACGGCAGGATTGGAGTCATGAGCCCAGCGGACTTCACTCGACCCGGATCGCTCTACGGTGCCGTCGATCTCGGCGCTCGCAAGCAGGCACTTGAGGCACAGGCGCGGCGGGAGACCGTCGCGCAGGAAACCGGCGGTGCTCCGGCGCCGGTCATCGACGTCGACGACGCCAACTTCGCGACCGAGGTCGTCGAACGCTCCATGAACGGCCTCGTGCTGCTGGAGCTCACCGTCACCCGTGCCGAGCAGGCCAAGCAGTACAGCGGGCTGCTGGAGAAACTGGCCGCGGAGAACGCCGGCCGGTGGGTCCTGGCGAGGGTCGACGTCGAGCTCAGTCCTCAGATCGCGCAGGCGCTCCGGGTGCAGAACGTGCCCGCCCTGTACGCCATCTTCCAGGGGCAGCCGGTGGCCGTCGTCCCGGGCATCGCCACCGAGCCGCAGCTGCGCGACTGGCTGTCGCAGCTGATGGAGGCGCTTGCCCAGTACCTCCCGCCCCCCGGTGAGGAGGCCGCGGCAGGTGAGGAGCCGCAGCCGCAGGAGCCCCCGGTCGACCCGGACGTGCTCGCCGCCGAGCAGGCGATCGACGCCGGCGACCTCGACGGCGCGGTGGCCGCGTACGAGCGGCTGCTGGCCCGCTCGCCGAACAACCAGGACGCCAAACTGGGCCTGGCCGGGCTCGGCCTGATCCGCCGTACCCAGGACGTCGACCCCGCCGATGTGCAACGCCGCCTGGCCGACCCCGCCGACGTCGAGGCCCAGCTCCTCGCCGCCGACTTCGAGATGCTCTCCGGCGAGGTGGACAAGGCCTTCGACCGGCTCGTCGACGTGGTGCGCCGCACCTCGGGCGCCGACCGTGACACGGCCAGGGTGCACCTGCTCGGGCTGTTCGACACGCTCCCCGGCGACGACCCGTCCATCGGCAGGGCCCGCAGAAACCTGGCCAGCGCCCTGTTCTGAGCGATCGGCGGTTCTCAGAGCCCGGCTCACGTCTCCTCGGCGGGGCCGGGCGGCGTGGAGTATGTCGTAACCGCATCTATATGTGCAGGTCGGCCGACATAGGCGCGCTCACCCGCGATGGGATGGCACGATGGAAGGCATCCCAACCAAAGTCAGTCGCAAAGGAGCGGATTGGCTGTGGCCACCGTGCCGAGTGTGTCGTACTCCATCACCGTGCGTCTGGAGGTGCCCGCGGGCGGCAACGCCGTCAGCCAGCTCACCCACGCCGTAGAGTCCGCCGGAGGTGTGGTCACCGCGCTCGACGTGACCACGGCCGGACATGAAACGCTGCGCATCGACGTCACCTGTGCCGCGCGTGACACCGACCACGCGCAGGCGATCGTCGACAAGCTGGAGGGCGTCGAGGGCGTCGTCATCCACAAGGTCTCTGACCGGACCTTCCTCATGCATCTCGGCGGCAAGATCGAGATGCGGTCGAAGGTGCCGCTGCGCAACCGTGACGAGCTCTCCATGGCCTACACGCCCGGCGTCGCCCGGGTCTCCATGGCGATCGCCCGCAACCCCGAGGACGCCCGCCGCCTCACCATCAAGCGCAACACCGTCGCCGTCGTCACCGACGGCTCGGCGGTGCTCGGCCTGGGCAACATCGGCCCGGCCGCCGCGCTCCCCGTGATGGAGGGCAAGGCCGCGCTGTTCAAGCGGTTCGCCGACATCGACGCCTGGCCGATCTGCCTGGACACCCAGGACGTCGACGAGATCGTGCGCACGGTGCAGATCATCGCCCCCGGCTTCGGCGGCATCAACCTTGAGGACATCTCGGCCCCGCGCTGCTTCGAGGTGGAGCGGCGGCTGCGCGACCTGCTGGACATCCCGGTCTTCCACGACGACCAGCACGGCACCGCGATCTGCGTGCTGGCCGCGCTCACCAACGCGCTGCGCGTGGTCGGCAAGGACCTGGGTGAGGTCCGCATCGCCCTGGCGGGGGCGGGCGCGGCCGGTACGGCGGTGCTGCGCCTGCTGCTCGCGGCCGGTGCCCGCAACGTGGTCGTCTGCGACTACCTGGGCGCCGTGCACCGCGGCCGCCAGGACCTGGACGACTCGCTCCAGTGGATCGCCGACCACACCAACATCGAGGGCTACTCCGGTGACCTGCGCGGCGCGATCAAGGGGGCCGACGTGTTCATCGGCGTGTCCGCGCCCGGCATCCTCAACGGCGACGACATCGCCTCGATGGCCAAGGACGCCGTGGTCTTCGCGCTCGCCAACCCCGAGCCGGAGATCTCGCCCGACGACGCCCGCGAGTATGCCGCCGTGGTCGCCACCGGCCGCTCCGACTACCCGAACCAGATCAACAACGTGCTGGCCTTTCCCGGTGTCTTCCGTGGTCTGCTCGACGCCCAGGCCACCGTGGTCAGCCAGGAGATGCTGCTGGCCGCGGCCAAGGCGCTCGCCGCCGTGGTGACCCCCGAGGAGCTCGGCCCCAACTACATCGTCCCCAGCGTCTTCCACCCGGACGTGTCGGGCGCCGTCGCGGCGGCCGTGCGCGAGTCGGCCGGCGGCCGGGCACGTACGGGCATGACGGAGGCGTGACCGCGCGGTCCATGGGCACGGCGGGGGCGACCGAGGAGGCCTGAAGGCCCTCCTCTCCGCTCCGGCCGTCCTTCTCGTCTCGCGCGGTGCCCTCACATGCGCGTCACGTGACGCTGAGCGGGGTCCGAACCATCGGAACAGCGGGTGGAGCAGCGCGAAAGGGGGTTCACCCCTCATTATGGAGGCATGGCGGAGGCGATCTACGTCGGTGGGCTTCTGGTGGCGACCCCGCAGCTGGAGGATCCCAACTTCCGGCGCAGCGTGGTCCTGGTGCTGGAACACGATCTCGACGGCGGCACCCTGGGCGTAGTGCTCAACAGACCGAGCGACATCTCGGTGACCCAGGTGCTTCCCACCTGGGACACCATGGTCACCGGCCCGTCCGTGCTGTTCCAGGGCGGTCCCGTTCAGACGGACAGCGCCCTCGCGCTGGCCGCCGTCCCGAGCGGGCAGGAACCGCTCGGCTGGCGGCGGCTGCACGCGGGCACCGCGGCCGTCTCCAGGCTCGGCACCGTCGACCTCGACGCGCCGCCGGAGATCCTCGCCGGGGAGATCGCCCAGATGCGCATCTTCGCCGGGTACGCCGGATGGTCGGCGGGGCAGCTGGAGAGCGAGATCGGCGAGGGCGCCTGGTACGTCGTGGACTCCGAGCCCGGCGACACCTTCCACCACGAGCCCGAGTCGCTGTGGCGGGCGGTGCTGCGCCGTCAGAGGGGCGAACTCGCCTACGTGGCCACCTGCCCCGACGACCCCTCGATGAACTAACCCCCCTCTCCGCACCCGCCGTCATGTCCGGACGATCATCGGGATCACCGCCCAGGCGGTCGGAGCCGGCGGCCGATCCCGGGATGTCGCTCCGGCGCCGATGGGTCGTGTTTCGCGCCCGACCGACCGCCGGTGCCCCGGGCGCGGCGGTACGGGCATAAAATCGCGAGGGTGAGTACGAAGATTCTCCCTGAGAGCGACGTCCGCCCGGACCTGTCGCACGGCGACGGCGACCACGAGCGCTTCGCCCACTACGTCGAGAAGAACAAGATCATGGAGAGCGCGCTGAGCGGGGCCCCGGTCCGCGCGCTCTGCGGGAAGGTCTGGGTGCCGAACCGCGACCCCCAGAAGTTCCCGGTCTGCCCGGAGTGCAAGGAGATCTACTCGGGACTCCCGAAGGGCGAAGACGGCAACAACGAGTGAGTGTTGCTCATGGGTGATCGCCACAGATGAGGTTACGGTCGGGATGCCGCCGGAGAGCGGCGAACGTCCAGCGCCTGGGATCTGTCGGGGGAGTCCATGTTTCGGCGTGCGATCGCCGTTGTTTCCGCATGCCTGTTCACGGTGGGAGCCTCATCTCCCGTTCCCGCCGTTCCCGGCCGGGCAACCGCCGCCTCCGGGCCACCGGGGTGTGCCCCCGCTCCCTCCAGGTGGGCCGCCCGCTCCGTGGCGCCGCGACACGCGCCCGCGCCGTCCCCCGAGCCCGCAGGCGGGCGGCGTGGGCCGAACCCGCTCAGGCCCGCGCTCCCCATCACCGTGCCCACCTGGGTGCACGTCCTCACCGACGGCAGGCTCGGCGCGCCCGACGCCGCCGTACGCGCCCAGATCGCCACGCTCAACGCCGCCTACTCCGGGGGGCTCGGCGGCGCGGACACCGGGATCCGGTTCAGGCTGGACGGCGTCACCCGTACCGTCAGCGCGACCTGGTTCCGCGAGCCCGTAACCCACGAGCGGGTGATCAAGCGGATGCGCAGGGGCGGCCCCGAGACCCTCAACCTCTATCTCGCCCAGCTCGGCGAGCTGGTGCTCGGCTACTCCACCTATCCCCACGGGTACGCCAAGGAGCCCGCCCTCGACGGGGTGGTCGTCGACTGGCGGAGCCTGCCCGGCGGAGCGATGCGCAGCTTCGACCGGGGATACACCGGGGTCCACGAGATCGGGCACTGGCTCGGGCTGCTGCACACCTTCGAGAAGGGCTGCGAGCCGCCGGGCGACGGCGTGGCCGACACCGAGCCCGAGGGACAGCCCACCGAGGGCTGCCCCCTGGTCAAGGACACCTGCAAGGGCGGCGGGCCCGACCCGATCCACAACTTCATGGACTACTCCGACGACCGCTGCATGTCCGGGTTCACCGTGGGCCAGGCCGTCAGGATGCAGGAGATGTGGGCCGTCTACCGAGGCCGAGGGGCGAACACTACCCTTGACGGGTGACAGCACCGAAGACAGCCGACGCTCCATACGAATCCCCCCGGATTTTCGGTCCCGAGTACCGGACCGCCTCCCTGGGCATTCTGCTCGTCGTCACGCTGATCGCCTTCGAGGGCATGTCCGTGAGCACGGTCATGCCCGCCGTCTCCGCGGACCTCGACGCCCTCGATCTGTACGGGGTGAGCTTCTCGGCCTTCCTCATCGCCGGTCTGCTCGCCAACGTCGTCGCCGGGCTCTGGTCCGACCGGCGGGGGCACGCCTGGCCGTTCCTGCTCGGGGTGGGGCTGTTCACCGCCGGTATGGTCATGGCCGGAGCCGCCGCGTCCAAGGAACTGTTCATCGTCGCGCGGGCCGTACAGGGCCTCGGTGGCGGCGCCGTCGTCGTCGCGATCTACGTGATGATCGCGCGGGTCTACGTCCCGGCGACCAGGCCCCGGATATTCGCCGCGCTCTCGGCGGCCTGGGTACTTCCCGCCCTGATCGGGCCGGGTCTCACCGGGATCATCGCCGAGACCGCGGGATGGAGATGGGTCTTCTACGGCATCGTGCCGCTGGTCGTCCCCGCTCTCGTGATGCTCCTGCCCGCCCTGCGCGTCGGCGGCCCGATGCCCGCGCCCTCCTTCGGACCCCGCTCCAGGCCTTTGGCGATGACCCTGGCCGCCACCGCCACCGCGTGCGGCGGCGGGATCCTGCTGTACGGGGTGGGCCGTCTCCACGAGGCCCCGATATCGGGCGGGATCGCCACCGCCGCGGGGCTCGCCCTCCTCGCCACGGGCCTGCCGAGATTGCTGCCTCCCCGTGCCCTCAGGTTCGGCCGCGGCCTGCCCACCACGGTCATGATGCGCGGGGTGCTCGCCTCGGCGTTCTTCGGGGTCAACGCCTTCATCCCGCTGCTCCTTACCGAGGTGCACGGCTTCTCCGTCGCCGGGGCGGGGGTCGCGCTCACCCTCGGCGCCATAGGCTGGACCACCGGCTCCTACCTGCAGACCCGCCGCTCGTACGACAGGCCGCTGCTGGTGCGGATCGGCGCCGTCGCGATCACCGTGGGCATCCTGACGACCCTGCTCGCGCTCGTGCCCGGGGTCAGCGGCTGGGTCACCGTGCCCGCCTGGGTCATCGCGGGATTCGGCATGGGCATCGGCGTGACCAGCGTCAACGTCACCGCGATGCGTCAGTCGCCCGACGCCGAGCAGGGCGCCAACTCCGCCGCCCTCCAGGTCGTCGACACCCTGGGCAGCGCGATCACCATCGGCTTCGGCGGAGTCCTGGTCAACCTGATCGGCCACGACGACATCGCCACCGGCTACACCACGATCGTCGCCCTCATGGCCTCCATCGGGCTCTTCGGGGTCGTCGTCGCCCGGCGTATGAGGGACATCTCATGACTCATTGGTCACTCCCGTAACAGCGATCACCCATAGCCGGGTCACGCCCCCCGATGCGTGGTAGGACGGTAGGACCGTCGCCGCCGGGGAGGAGGTCCCGTGCACGAACGACCTCGCCGGTCGGACCCGCCCGACGAGCCCGGCCGTGGCGGGGGACGCCGGTCCAGGCGGGCCCGCAGGGCCGCGCGGGCGGCCGAGGATCAGGTGTGGCCGCCCACCGACCCGGACCTCGACGACGAGCGCCGCCCCTGGCCGGCGCCCGAGGACGACGAGTATCGCCCCTGGCCGCCACCGGAGGACGAGCCGTCCGACGCCCGCTCCAGCCTGACCTGGCCCCCCCGCATCCCTGAGCCCGGCGACGACCTGCCGCCCTCCGCCCGCTGGTACGGCACGCCCATCGCCCCTCCCGAGCGTCGCCCCGGGCGCCTGCGCCGCGTGCTGCTCGTACTGCTCACCCTGGCCGCCGGTGCCGGCGTCATCGCCGTGGTGGCCGTACTGTCACTGCGGGCACTGCCCTCCCCGCCCCCGGAGCGGGTGGACGATCCGGTCGCGGGGGTGAGCTACCCGCTGCCGGAGCGCTGGCTCACGGGTACGGTGCCGCCGGTCACGGAGTTCACCTCGGCCGCGGGCGACGGTGTCAACACGACCGTGATGGTCATGCCCGCCGAGCCCGCGAACGACGCGCGCGCCACCACCACCGAACTCAGCGACCTGTACGCGCGGCTCCTGCTCCACGGTGACGAGGTGAAGGTCGTGGACGACACGGAGATCACCGTGGGCGCGCGTACCGGCCACACCCGTGCCCTGCGCGCGGAGTACCTGGACGTGGTGAACCGGCCGGCGTACCTGCGTGTGGTCTTCCTCGCGGGGGCGGGAAAGCGTCCGGTGGTCGTGGTCGCGATGACCCAGCCGGACGACCCCGTGTCGAGGGCCGAGATCGACACGGTGATCGCGGGCCTGCGTTGAGCGGGCCTAGGTTGAGCGGGCTTGTGCTGAGCGGGGCCGCGCGAGTCCGGCTCCGCGATTCGACGATCTCCGCTCCGCGGACCAATAGCACGAAGGGACGACCTTGGCGAGGATCTCGGCCGATCGGCACGTCTTGTCGGCGGCGCAGATTACCCTGGGGACACTGTGAGCACTTTCGCCGCATCCCACCTCTCGCCCTCATATCCGGACCGTGCCGCCTGGGGCACCGCGCCGAAGCTTCGCGCGTGGCAGCAGGAGGCCTTTGACCTGTACTCCAGCCGTGAGCCGCGCGACTTCCTCGCGGTCGCCACGCCGGGTGCGGGCAAGACGACCTTCGCGCTCCGCATCGCCAGCGACCTCCTGTCACGAGGGATCATCCGGGCTGTGACGATCGTCACACCCACGGAGCACCTCAAGCAGCAGTGGGCGGACGCCGCGAGCAGGGTCGGCATCGCGATCGACCCCGAGTTCAAGAACAGCCAGGGCGCGACCTCCCGTGACTACATCGGGGTGGCCATCACCTACGCCCAGGTATCCATGCACCCGGCGCTGCACCGCGCCCGCACCGAGGCGCGCAAGACGCTCGTGATCTTCGACGAGATCCACCACGCGGGCGACGCGAAATCCTGGGGCGACGGCGTGCGGGAGGCGTTCGAGCCGGCCGCCAGACGCCTCGCCCTGACCGGGACCCCCTTCAGGTCCGACGTCAACCCGATCCCCTTCGTCACCTACGCCGAGGACGGCGACGGGGTCCGGCGCAGCGTCTCCGACTACTCCTACGGGTACGGCCCGGCACTCGCCGACGGCGTCGTCAGACCGGTCATCTTCCTCGCCTACGCCGGTGAGATGCGCTGGCGGACCCGCGCGGGCGACGAGATCGCCGCGACCCTCGGCACCCCGCTCACCAAGGACCAGCTCGGCCAGGCGTGGCGGGCCGCACTCGACCCGAAGGGCGAGTGGATCCGCCAGGTCCTCCGGGCGGCGGACCGGCGCCTGACCGAGGTGCGCAGGGGCGTGCCCGACGCCGGTGCCCTGGTCATCGCGACCGACCACGAGACCGCACGCGCCTACGCCCGCCACATCCGGACGATCACCGGAGAGGGCGCCACGGTCGTGCTCTCCGACGACCCCACGGCATCCAAGAAGATCAAGGAGTTCTCCGCCTCCGAGCAGCGCTGGCTGGTCGCGGTCCGGATGGTCTCGGAAGGGGTCGACATCCCACGCCTCGCCGTCGGCGTCTACGCGACGAGCATCTCGACCCCGCTGTTCTTCGCCCAGGCCGTCGGACGCTTCGTCCGCGCCCGCAAGCGGGGCGAGACCGCGTCGGTCTTCGTGCCCTCCGTACCGACCCTGATGGGCCTGGCGGGGGAGATGGAGGCCGAGCGCGACCACGTGCTCGACCGCAAGCCCGCCGAGGAGGGGCTGGACGACTTCCTGCTGGAGGACGCCCAGCGCAAGAAGGACAACCCCGACGTCGTGGGCGACGAGCTGCCGTTCGAGACCCTGGAGGCGGTCGCCACCTTCGACCGGGTCCTCTTCGACGGCGGCGAGTTCGGCAGCGCCGCGGAGACCGGCTCTCCCGAGGAGGAGGACTTCCTCGGCCTGCCGGGCCTTCTGGAGCCCGACCAGGTCCGCACCCTGCTGAGCAAGCGCCAGTCCGACCAGCTGAAGGCCAAGCGGAAAAAGCCCGAGCCCAAGGAGCCGGAGCTCGCCCCGCACGAGCTGATCGCCAACCTCCGCAGGGAGCTCAACGGTCTCGTCGGCGCCTGGAACCACCGCACCGGCCAGCCTCACGGAGTCATCCACGCCGAGCTCCGCAGGGCCTGCGGCGGACCGGCCATCGCGCAGGCCTCCGCCGAGCAGATCCAGGAGCGGATCGGCAAGATCCGCCACTGGGCCACCCAGCGCTCCCACTGACCCGGTCACCGGGCCGGGCCGCCTTTCACCTGATCCGGTGACTCGACCTTGGTCGCCCAGCGGGGGTTTCCCGGCTCGGCCGTCCGGTCGGGGGTTCGAGCCGGATCCGGTCGCCGGGCGCACCCTCGGCTCGGTGACCTGTCCGGACGAGGATGCGCCCGGTCCGGCTCCGGGCGGTACCGGTCGCCCTGAACGGCGGGCCGAGCGGTTCGGGCGAGCCGGAACCCTGGATCACCGGGCCGTGGACGGCTCCTCGGGTACGCGACCCGGCCTGGCGAGGGCGATCGGCCTGCCGGTCCGCCCGTCGATCGCCCTGAACGCCCCCGTGTCGCGCACCGGCACCGTGAGCGGCACCTCCAGGGAGGCGACGCCGCCGGCGACGCTCACGGGCCACGTGGTGGCGCCGGAGGAGCGTCTGCGCGCCCTGTCCTCCCGCATCCAGACCTTGATAGTGCGGTTTCCGTGGTGCAGGACCACGGTCGCGGTGTCGCACTCGTCGGCTCTGGCCTTCCAGAAGAGCGTCACGCCCCGTGGCGCACCCTGGCGGCGAGCCAGCCGCACCTGCTCCGGAGCGGGCATCCGCCCCCGGCAGGAGGAGCCTCGCCTGCCGGAGGAGATGCCTGGCCGGTTTCCGGACATCCGCTCCCCTCGCACCGCCTGTGCTCCCCGCGTGTCCCGCACGCCCTGCCGCGCCGCATCCGGAAGCGGTGCGGGCACTCGGGACGGCGCGAGCGGGGACCGAGGTCGGATCCAGGGTTCGGTTCGGGGGGCGATCCGAGGTCCGGCCGGCGGACCTGCCAGGGAGTCGGCCAGGGTCGCCGGGCGCGGGAGTGCGGTGATCGGAGTTCGAGCGGGAACCTGGACGACGGTGGTGGCCCAGACCGTGGCCGCCTCCAGCGCGACCAGCGAAAGCACGCTCGTCAGCCGTACCAGCGTCCCTCCGCGAAACAGGTTCCACAGGCACAGCGGGGTCAGGATCAGCCAGGAGACGCCGAGCACGAACATATGAGATCACCACCGGTAGTAAGAGGTATCGACTCTCCGTGATACTCCTGCCGCGACCGGTGATGGTTCTGTTTGCCCATCCATGCCGATCCGGTAATCGTTCGAATGCTCAGAGTAGGCATCGTTGGTAACGTGTCGCTGTCACCACCCCGGGCCCGCCACCGGGTTCCCCCGCAATGCTTTCAAAGAGGACGAGTGTTGGCCGAGATGATCCGTACCGAGATCATGGAGTACGTGGCTCCGATGTTCGAGCAGATCATGGCGAGGATGGACACCCTCGCCACCAAGGACGATGTCGCCGGACTCCGGCAGGAGGTCACCGAGCTTCGGTTCGATGTGGCGAAGTGCGCCACGAAGGAGGAGCTCGCCGAGGTCAAGCAGGATGTGGCTGACCTCAGGGCGGAGGTCAAGCAGGATGTGGCTGACCTCAGGGCGGAGGTCAAGCAGGATGTGGCCGAGCTCAGGGCCGAGGTCAAGCAGGATGTGGCCGAGCTCAGGGCCGAGGTGGCGGAGGTCAAGGAGGATGTGGCCGAGCTGAAGGTGGGGCTCGCGGAGGTCAAGGAGGATGTCGCTGAGCTCAAGGTGGAGATGGCCGGGGTCAAGCAGGATGTCGCTGATCTCAAGGAGGATGTGGCTGAGCTGAAGGTGGGGCTCGCGGAGGTCAAGGAGGACGTGGCCGAGCTCAAGGTGGAGATGGCCGGGGTCAAGGTGGAGATGGCCGGGGTCAAGGAGGATGTGGCCGAGCTCAAGGTGGAGGTCGTCGGGATCAAGCAGGACATGAGGGCCATGGCGTACGACATCGGCGAGCTCAAGGAGAACTACCGGACCATGGACGGGAAGCTCGACCGGATGATCCTCTTTCTGGGGATGCCGAAGAGCTGAGAGATCGTCAGGCCGGTCGGACCACGGGGGTTCCCGTGAGGCGGGCTCCGGCGGAGCCGAGTTCGGCGAGGGTGGTCTCGGTGGTCGGAGCGGACACCCCGGCGGTGAGGTCCAGCAGCACCTGAACGGACAGTCCGTGCGCGACCGCGTCCAGGGCGGTGGCCCGCACGCAGTGGTCGGTGGCGATGCCGACGATGTCCACCGCCTCCACGTGGCGCTCGCCGAGCCAGTCGGCCAGGGGAGTCCCGTCGGAGGTGACGCCCTCGAAGCCGCTGTAGGCGGCGCTGTGGGCACCCTTGCTGAAGACCTCCTCGACGCGTGAGGTGTCGAAGGCGGGGTGGAAGTCGGAGCCGGGTGTCCCGGCGACGCAGTGGGCGGGCCAGGTGGTCACGTAGTCGGGTTCGGCGGCGAAGTGGGAGCCGGGGTCGATGTGATAATCACGGGTGGCCACGACATGGTCGTAGCCGTGCGAGGCGGCGTGTGCGGAGATGGCGGCGGCCACCTCCGCGCCGCCGCCGACCGGGAGGCTCCCGCCCTCGCAGAAGTCGTTCTGGACGTCGACGATGATGAGTGCTGTTGGCATGCGGTCAGTCAAACACGGTTGGGATCGCGGCGTAGCCCCGGGACAGCTGATAGGCGTTGGAGGGCAGCTCGGCGACGGCCTCGCGGTGCCGCGCGCGGCCCGCGTCCAGCTTCTCGCGGCCGACGATCTCCCCCTCCCTGACCAGCGGAACCTGTAGCGGGCGGGCGTTCGAGGGGTGCTCGCCGGAGACGGTGACCACCTCGGCGATCGCCGTGCCCTCGGCGTCGAGCTCGCGGAACGCCTCCTTGCGTCCGCCCCGGCTGGGCTTGCCCACCGACTTCTTGGCCACCGGCCGCATGACCCCTTCGGCGTCCTCGCGGGCGACGAGCTTGTAGACCAGGGCGGCGGTGGGCGAGCCGGAGCCGGTGACCAGCGACGTGCCGACGCCGTAGCCGTCCACGGGTGCGGCGGCGAGCGCGGCGATGGCGTACTCGTCGAGGTCGCTGGTCACGATGATCCGGGTCTTGTGGGCGCCGAGCGCGTCGAGCTGCTCGCGGACCTCGTGGGCGACCTGGCCGAGGTCGCCGGAGTCGAGGCGGACCGCCCCGAGGGAGGGGCCGGCGAGTTCCACCGCGATCCGCACGGCCTCGGCCACGTCGTAGGTGTCCACGAGCAGTGTGGTATCGGCGCCGAGGGAGGCGATCTGGGCCTGGAAGGCCTGCTCCTCCGAGTCGTGGAGCAGGGTGAAGGCGTGGGCGGCGGTCCCGGCGGTCGGTATGCCGTACTCGTGGCCCGCCATGAGGTTGGAGGTGGAGGAGAACCCGCACAGGTAGGCGGCCCGCGCCGCGGCCACCGCCGCCGCCTCGTGGGTGCGCCGTGAGCCCATCTCGATGAGGGGCCTGGTCCCGGCGGCGCGGATCATGCGTGTGGCGGCGTTGGCGATCGCGCAGTCGTGGTTGAGGATCGACAGGATCACGGTCTCCATCAGCACGGCCTCGGCGAACGTGCCCTCCACCGTCATGATCGGGGAACCGGGGAAGTAGCACTCGCCCTCGCCGTAGCCGTCCACCTTCCCGGAGAACCGGTATCCGGCGAGGAACTCCAGGGTGGGCTCGTCGACCACCTCGTTGTCCCGCAGGAACGCCAGCGCCTCCTCCTCGAAGCGGAAGGACTCCAGCGCGTCCAGCACCCGGCCGGTTCCCGCCACGATCCCGTAGCGTCGCCCGCCGGGCAGCTGGCGCGCGAACACCTCGAAAACCGCCCGTCTGGAGGCGGCCCCGCTTCTCAGCGCCGCCTCCAGCATCGTCAGCTCATAGTGATCGGTAAGCAACGCGGTGCTCATGCTCTTTGTCACGAGTCGAAGACTAAGCCCGGGGTAGGGCAGACTGGTGAATGTGGGTAGCACCGCTCCAACGGAGGTCGAGCGTCCGTCAGTTGACGTACGGCCCGATCTGCCATGGTTGACGATTGTCTGGAACGACCCGGTCAACCTGATGTCCTACGTGACGTACGTCTTCCAGTCCGTTTTCGGATACTCCAAGGAGAAGGCGGAGAAGTTAATGCTCGACGTGCACCACAAGGGGAAGGCCGTGGTTTCCAGCGGCACCCGCGAGGAGATGGAGCGCGACGCGCAGATCATGCACTCGTACGGGCTGTGGGCCACCGTCCAGCGGGATTCGTGAGCGCGCGAGCGGCCGGGCGCCACCTGTCGTCGCGCGGCGACCAGCCGGGCCCGAAGCGGCAGGACTCGAAACGGCGGGCGGGTCTCGGGCGGAGCCCGCGAGAAATGGTGGGCGAGAGATGAGTTCGGGGTTCAAGCCGGGGCACGAGGGCGGCGTGATCACGGTTTTCGACGCCGCCGAGGTGTCGATCCTGCGCTCGCTGGTCACGCAGATCCTGGGCCTGATCGAGCCGGGGGAGACCGGCGACGACCCCCTGGAGAAGGCGCTCGGCATCGGCCCCTCCGAGCAGTCCAACGATCCGGTACTCGCCCGGCTCTTCCCCTCGGCGTACGAGGACGGCGAGGCGGCCGCCGAGTTCCGCAGATACACCGAGGCGACGCTGCGCGAGGGCAAGCGGGCCGACGCCAAGGCGATGCTCGACAGCGCCGAGCCCGGCAGGGTCGAGCTGACCAGGGAGCAGGCACAGGCGTGGATGCGCGCGCTGAACGACGTGCGCCTCGCGCTCGGCACCCGGCTGGAGGTGACCGAGGAGGTGCACGACGAGATCGCCGACATGCCGGAGAGCGACCCCCGCTATCCGGCGTACGTCATCTACGACTGGCTCACCTACCTCCAGGACACCCTGGTCCGCGCCCTTTGGTAACTTCCAGTCATGCTCACCATCTCTCGGGAACTGGTTGACAGGATCATCGCGCATGCTCGGGCGGACCACCCCGACGAGGCCTGCGGCGTGATCGCCGGGCCCGTCGGTTCCGACTCTCCCGAACGGTTCATCGCGATGGAGAACGCCGAGCGGTCGCCGACGTTCTACCGGTTCGACTCGCTGGAGCAGTTGCGCGTCTGGCGAGAAATGGACGACCGCGACGAGGAGCCGGTGGTCATCTACCACTCCCACACGGACACCGAGGCCTACCCCTCCCGCACCGACATCTCCTACGCCGCCGAGCCGAACGCCCACTACGTGCTGGTCTCCACCCGCGAGGAGCTGGGGGAGAAGGCCGAGTTCCGCTCGTACCGGATCATCGACGGCATCGTGAGCGAGGAGGAGGTGACGATCACCTCCGGGTGACCGTCACCTTTTCGGGTCCTGACGCCGAAGCCTCCGGGGTGGGGATCTTACCTCCATGCCCTGGTGTCCCGGCTCCCTCGTCTCCGTGTTCGGGTGGTGTCCGGGATTCGTACGGTGCCGTTGTCCGGTACGGCCGTGGGACGAATGAACCCTTTGGGTAAGCTGGTGGGCATGCTGACCGCCGCCCCGAGCCAGGAGGACGTGGTGCTCTCGCGTCCCGGCCCTCGGGCACGGCGCGCGGGTGTCGCGCCCGTGCAGAACTTCCTGTTCGCGCACACGCCCTTCGTCGTCGTCTACGACTGTCGCTGACCGGCTTTTCTGGAATCCTCCGGTGCTCACCGGTGTTCTGATCCGGTGGGCCTCTCACTCTCATGACGACACAAGGAGACTGACCCGCGATGGCCATCGAGGTTCGCATTCCGACCATCCTGCGCACCTACACCGACGGCGCCAAGGCCGTCGACGCCAAGGGCGCCACGCTTGAGGAGCTGATCGGCGATCTGGAGGTCCGGCACCCCGGGCTGAAGGAGCGCCTGGTGGACAAGGGCGCGCTGCGCCGCTTCGTGAACGTTTACCTGAATGACGAGGACGTCCGCTTTCTGGGCGGTCTGGAGACCCCGGTCGCCGACGGCGACACGGTCACCGTCCTGCCCGCCGTGGCCGGCGGATCCCGCTAGCCGCGTGGCGCCGCCCGCACCGCGGGAGTTCCGTGATCCTTCGCGAGATCGGAGAGCTCTCCCGGGCCGGGCGGCGCGCGCCGCGGTTTTTGGGCTGTCACCCCGAGGCAGCAGGTCTGTCACCACAAGGTCAACCCGAGGCGGAAGCCGTACACCATGCGTTTTGACTCACTGATCGAATCGGTCGGCCGGACCCCGCTGGTCGGCCTGCCCAGACTCTCGCCCTCGGAGGACGTACGGATCTGGGCCAAACTCGAAGACCGCAACCCGACAGGTTCGATCAAGGACCGTCCGGCGCTGTGGATGATCGAGCAGGCGGAGAAGGACGGGCTTCTCCAGCCGGGCTGCACGATCCTCGAACCCACGAGCGGCAACACCGGCATCTCGCTCGCGATGTCCGCCAGGCTCAAGGGCTACAAGCTGATCTGCGTGATGCCGGAGAACACCTCGGAGGAGCGTCGCCAGCTGCTGCGCATGTGGGGGGCGCAGATCATCTCCTCGCCCGCGGCGGGCGGCTCGAACGAGGCGGTGAGGGTCGCCAAGGGCCTGGCGGAGGAGAACCCCGACTGGGTGATGCTCTACCAGTACGGCAACCCGGCCAACTGGCGCTCGCACTACGAGTCGACGGGGCCGGAGATCCTGGAGGATCTGCCGTCCGTCACCCACTTCGTGGCCGGTCTGGGCACCACGGGCACCCTGATGGGCGTCGGCAGGTTCCTGCGCGAGCACGTTCCCGGTGTGAGGATCGTCGCCGCCGAGCCGCGTTACGGCGAGCTGGTGTACGGGCTGCGCAACGTGGACGAGGGCTTCATCCCCGAGCTGTACGACGCCGACGTCCTGACCACGCGGTTCTCGGTCTCCTCGGCCGACGCGCTGCGGCGCACCCGGGAGCTGCTGTCCGGCGAGGGCATCTTCGCGGGGGTCTCCACCGGTGCCGCCCTGCACGCCGCGCTCGGTGTGGCGGCGAAGGCCGTCAAGGCGGGGGATCGGGCCGACGTCGTGTTCGTGGTCGCGGACGGCGGCTGGAAATACCTGTCCACCGGCGCCTACGAGGGGACGCTCGACGAGGCCGAGGAGCGGCTCGAAGGCCAGCTCTGGGCCTGAACGTCGCCTGAGGAAAAAGCGAATCCCCGGCGGGGCCGGAGCCCTGCCGGGGATCTGGGAGGCCTGATCCGAACGGGATCGGGGAGCCCGGGTGGATCAGTTGAACAGGAGCCTCATCGAGAAGGTCCCATCGCTGCCCGACTGGGTGCCGCTCACGCCCACGGCGCGGAGTACCTGGAGGTTGGCCTTCTCGTCGCCCTGGAGGTTGCCGAGGTAGAGGTTCTCCACCTTGTCCAGGTCGGCGTAGAGGGCGAAGGTCGCCTCACCGGCGTTGGGGATCGCGAGCTGGAAGGTCTCACTGTCGCCCAGGGCGCCGTCCTTGTTGAGCTCGGCGGCGTAGTCCTGCGCGCTGCCCAGGACGAAGACGCCGTCGCCGGGAACCTTGGCGAGCCGCGGGACGGCCGTCCCGGAGTCCGCGAGGAACCTCTCGATCTTGCCGACGACCTCCTGCGCCTTGGCCGGGTCGGTGACGATCTTCGCGCCGAACTTCGGCTGGTTGCCGTCGAGGCCGTTGGAGTCGATGGCGATGGTGATGTTCTTGCCGAGCAGCGTCACCAGGTCGTCGGGGAGCGCGAGGCCGTAGTTCTGCTTGGCCTGGTCGGCGAACTGCTGGACGCCGCCGTTCGCGGCCTGGTCGGCCGACTTCATGAGCTGCGCCCACTGCTTGCCGACCACCTCGCCGAGACCGGAGATCGAGATCGCGCCGGCGGTGGAGGCGGGAAGCGTGCTGATCCTGGAGGGCTCGGGATCGCCCATGTCCAGGTTCTCGACGCCGCGGCTGATGCCCGCGAGCTCGACGTACTCGCTGTCGAAGCGGAGGGCGCCCGCCACGCGGGCGTTCTTGACCTGGGCGAGGACGGAGGGGTCCTGGGCGGCCAGTTCGGGGGCCATTCCCGCGAGCTTGCCCGCGTCGGCCCAGAAGGAGAGCACACCGGTCTCGCCGAGGGCGCTCAGGTCGTCGGAGAAGTTGGCGTTGCCCGACAGCGGCTCGGCGGTGGCGGCCTTGTCGGCCTCGGCCTGGGTCGGGGTGAGCAGCGCGTAGTCGTCGCGGAACGCGATGCCGTACTTCTCCTTGCCCATCAGCTTCGCGATGCCCGCCGTGGCCTTGTCCTGGTCGGTGACCTGGACGGCCACCACGACGCCGGGCTCGGCGCCGGCCTTGGCCGGGGCCAGCGCGGCCACGCCGACGCGGACGCCGAGCCAGGGCTCGATGTCGGTGGCGTAGTCCACCTTGCTGAGGTCGCCGGCGTCCTTCTTGATCAGGTCGAAGATCGCCTTACGCGGGTCCTCGCCGCTGAAGGAGTCCTTGGTGGTCGTGAACTTCCTGGCGATGTTGAACAGCGCCACCTTCTGGTTCGCGGCCGGGTCGAGGTCGAGGCGGATGTAGCCGACGGCGTTGCCGGGCAGTACGTCGTGCGGTTGCGCGCCGCCGCCGCTGAGCAGGTTGATCGCGAAGAAGCCGCCACCGCCCACGAGGGCGACGACCAGCGCGGCGACCACCGCGAGCAGCCAGCCCTTGCCGCCCTTGCGTGCGGGAGGTCCCGGGGGAGGCCCGGCGCTCAGGAAGTCGGGTCCCTGCTGCCAGTTTCCCGCCTGCTGGCCGTACGCCTGCTGGCCGTAGCCCTGCTGCTGGTAGCCGGGCTGCTGCTGCCCGTACGGCTGACCGGCCTGCTGGCCGTAGTTCTGCTGTCCGTACGGTTGCTGGCCGTAGCCCTGCTGCTGGTGGCCGGGCTGCTGCTGGTAAGGCTGGCCCTGCTGCGGGTAGGGCTGCCCCTGCTGGTAACCGCCGGAAGGCTGCGAGTATCCGGGCTGGCCGTTCTGCGGGTAGGCCTGCGTGTGCGGCTGGTCGTTCGGCTGTGCGCCCTCGTTCCAACGGTAGGCGATCGTCCTGTCGGGCTGCTGACCCGGATCGGGCGACTGGTCTGGGGGATTGTTGGCAGGCATGATCACTCACAATGTGGACTTCGCGGACAGGGAGAAGTTAGTGCACATTGCTAGCAACCCGCTTGCATTGAACTAACTACGTGATTGTCACGTCTAAGCCGGATCAGCCCCTGCTCAGCGTGCCTTCTTCGCCCATCGTGACCTTTGTCGCCCTGTTCCCGCAGGTCACTGCCGTCCCTTCCTTACCGCAGATCTTGGTTCCCGGAAGGCTGCGGCGTCCTGGCGGCTCCCGGGAAGAGGGCACTGAGGACCCGGGGAGGCGACGGTCGCATGGAATGGGTAAAGTAACCCCTCTAGAACAAGATTCGGGGGCGCGGATGGCGAAGTTCGACGAGGCGACAGCGGTGACCAAGGTGGATGAGACCACCTACGACGTGTGCCTCGACCCCGGATACTCCATCGGCGGCCCTTTGAACGGCGGCTATCTGATGGCTGTGCTGCTGCGCGCGGTCGTGGACGCCTCCCCCCACGAGCACCCGGTGAGCACGAGTGTCCAGTTCCTGCGTGCGGCGAGGCCCGGCCCCGCACGGGTGCGCCTTGAGCAGATCAAGACCGGTCGCACCGCCACGATGACCAGGGTGACCCTCGTCCAGGAAGGGACCTCCTTCATCGAGGGACTCGTCACGACCGCGACGCTCAGCGGTGCCGCCCCCGACTGGGCGGACGAGCCCTCGACGGTGATGCCGCCGATCGAGCGGTGCGTCTCGCTGCCCGCTCCCAAGGACGCGTCGAACCTGACGTTCAGCGCCCAGGTGGAGCTCGCCTTCGACCCTCCGACCGTCGGCTGGCTCGACGGCCGTCCCACCGGCAGGCCCGAGGCCCGCGCCTACTTCCGGCTGGCCGAGCCGCAGGACCCCGACCCGTACGTGCTGGCGCTCGCCGTGGACGCCCTCCCGCCGGTGGTGTTCTCCGCGGGGGCGCGCGGCTGGGCACCCACCGTCGACCTCACCTGGCACCTGCGCGCCCTGCCCGCCCCGGGATGGCTCACCCTCCTGGGCGGGGGGCGTCTGATCAGCGACGGCTGGTTCGACGAGGAGGTCGAGGTCTGGGACTCCGCGGGTCGCCTGGTCGCCCAGTCCCGTCAGCTGGCCCGCGTCGGGCGGGGCTGACGTCCGCACCACGGGACGTACTACAGACACCGTACGACTGAATGTCATGAAAAATACATGGCTGAGCTGGTATTCGGCGTTGTGAGGATTCTTACCGTGATCGGCCGCCCCGGGTCGCCTAGCCTGGGGAACTGTGTCGCAAGCGAGCATTGGAATCTTTGACAGCGGTGTCGGTGGCCTCACGGTGGCTCGGGCGATCATCGACCAGCTGCCCAACGAGTCGATCTTCTATGTGGCCGACACGGCGAGGCAGCCGTACGGCCCCAAGAGCATCGCGCAGGTCCGCGCCTACGCGCTGGAGGTGATGGACCACCTCGTCGAGCGCGACGTCAAGATGTTGGTGATCGCGTGCAACAGCGCGAGCGCGGCGGTGCTCCGCGACGCGCGGGAACGCTACGCCGTCCCGGTCGTCGAGGTGATCCAGCCGGCCACCCGCCGTGCCGTGCGGGCCACCCGCAACGGCAGGGTCGGGGTGATCGGGACCAGGGCCACGATCGAGTCGATGGCCTACCACGACGCGTTCACCGCCGCTCCCGACGTCCGGCTCACCGGGGTAGCGGCGCCGCGCCTGGTGGAGTTCGTCGAGCGGGGGGAGACGATGAGCGACGAGCTCATCGACGTCATCCGCGAATACCTGGAGCCGGTGCTCGCCGACGGGTGCGACACGCTGATTCTGGGGTGCACGCACTATCCGCTCCTCACCGGGCCGATCTCCTACGTGGTGGGAGACGGCGTGACGCTGGTGTCCAGCGCCGACGAGACGGCCAAGGACGTCTACCGCGTCCTGCACGACCGGAGCCTGGCCGCCGTGGGAGACACGCCCAGGCACCGCTTCCGCGCCACCGGCGACGCGGGACTCTTCGCCGACCTCGGACGACGGTTCCTCGGACCGGAGATCCAGGCGGTCGAGGTGGCGGTAGTAGGGGATGTTCCGAACAACGGGCATCGCGTGTGACGGTGCCCGGGCGCTCCGTAGGGGGAGCGCCGGGGATCGGCGGACGAAGGGGGACGGACACCGGCCACCGGCGCCCGCGCCGTGACACGCGGCGCCGCACAGTAACCGTAGGAGGCCGCCGTGAAGTTGACGATCATTGGATGCTCGGGGAGTTTCCCCGGGCCCGACAGCCCTTCCTCCTGCTACCTGCTGGAGGCCGACGGGTTCCGCATGCTGCTCGACTTCGGGAACGGCGCGCTCGGCGCGCTCCAGAGGCACATCGGCCTGTACGACGTGGACGCGATCTGCCTGTCGCACCTGCACGCCGACCACTGCCTCGACATGTGCCCGTACCACGTGGTGCGCACCTACTCGCCCGGCGGCCCGCTGCCCAAGGTGCCGGTGTACGCGCCCTCCGACGCCCGCGAGCGCCTGAACTCCGCCTACGCGATGCCCGACGAGCCGCCGCTCGACACAGCTTTCGACTTCGTGGGCCTGATGCCCGGGACGTTCGAGGTCGGCCCCTTCGAGGTGACGGCCGCCCCGGTGAACCACCCCGTGGAGACCTACGGGTTCAGGGTCTCCCACGGCGGGCGCTCGGTGGCCTACTCCGGGGACACCGGCGAGAGCGCCGAACTGGTCAAGCTCGCCTCGGGGGCCGACGTGCTCCTGTGCGAGGCGTCGTACCTCGACGAGCCCGGACTCCCCGCCGGCCTGCACCTGAACGGCCGCCAGGCGGCCGAGCACGCGGCCAGGGCGGGCGTGGACACCCTCGTCCTCACCCACCTGGTGCCCTGGAACGACCGCGACCGCGTCATGGAGGACGCCTCCCGCGGGGGGTTCGCCGGACGGATGGAACTGGCACGGAGCGGGGCCCGGTATGACCTAGGGTGAACGTCATGGCTCGCGCAGATGGACGTACTCCCGATCAACTCCGCCCCGTCACCATCACCCGGGGCTGGCTCGCGCACGCCGAGGGCTCGGTGCTCGTCGAGTTCGGCGGCACCAAGGTGCTCTGCGCCGCCTCCGTGCAGGACAGCGTCCCGCGCTGGCGCCGGGGCAGCGGCCAGGGCTGGATCACCGCCGAGTACGCCATGCTGCCGCGCGCCACCAACACCCGCAACGACCGCGAGTCGGTACGCGGCAAGATCGGCGGCCGTACGCACGAGATCTCCCGCCTGATCGGCCGATCCCTGCGCGCCTGCGTCGACTACAAGACGCTGGGCGAGAACTCGATCGTCATCGACTGCGACGTGCTCCAGGCCGACGGCGGCACCCGCACCGCGGCCATCACCGGCGCGTACGTGGCGCTGGTCGACGCGGTCGCGTGGATGCGCAAGCGCAAGATGTGCGGCGGAGACCCGCTGGTCGACTCGGTCGCGGCGGTCTCCGTCGGCGTCGTCGGCTCGACGGCGCTGCTCGACCTCTGCTACACCGAGGACGTCGCCGCCGAGACGGACATGAACGTGGTGATGACCGGCTCCGGCGAGTTCGTCGAGGTCCAGGGCACCGCCGAGGGCAAGCCGTTCGACCGCGCCGCCCTCGACGAGCTGCTCGACCTCGGCGCGGCCGGCTGCGCCGAGCTCACCCGCCTCCAGCGGGAGGCCCTGGCATGAGCCGCTTTCTCAGCGTGAGTCGTTCCGGAACGAGGCGGTCGGCATGAGCGAGTCCGGTACGCCCGAGACCGGCGCGGCCCGTGTCGTCCTCGCCACCAGGAACGCAGGGAAGATCGCCGAGCTGCGCCGGATCCTCGCCGACGCCCGGATCCCGGTCGAGATCGTCGGGCTTGAGGAGTTCCCCGAGATCGGCGACGTCGCCGAGACCGGTCTGACCTTCGCGGAGAACGCGCTGCTCAAGGCGCACGCGGTCGCCCAGCAGTCCGGCCTCCCGGCGATCGCCGACGACTCCGGCCTCTGCGTCGACGCCCTGAACGGCATGCCGGGCATCTTCTCCGCCCGCTGGTCGGGAAAGCACGGCGACGACCAGGCCAACCTCGACCTGCTGCTCGCCCAGGTCTCCGACGTGCCCGCCGAGCACCGGGGCGCGCACTTCGCCTGCGCCGCGGCGCTCGCACTCCCCACGGGGGAGGAGCGGGTGACCGAGGGGGCGCTGCGCGGCGTGATCATCGACGCCCCGCGCGGCACCGGCGGCTTCGGCTACGACCCGATCCTCGTCCCCGAGGGCGAGACCCGGACCACCGCCGAGATGTCCGCGCAGGAGAAGGACGCGATCAGCCACCGGGGCCGCGCCTTCCGTGCCCTCGCCCCCGTCATCGCCGAAATGATCGCCTGACGGAGAGATCCGCGCGGACGACGGCCAAGGAGCCCGAGACGTCCAGGTCGAGCCTGTAATCAGCGTGTAAGAACCCGCTGCTCCTTATGGGCGTAGCGTCGGGGGTATGCAGAGCAACGAGCGCATGCCCTCCTGGGCCTCGGCGCTGATCGGCCTGGTGTCCGGCGCGGCGGCGGTGGCGGTGTCACTGCTCGTGGCGGGCCTGGTGAACCCCGTCGCCTTCCCGGTCGTCGCGGTCGGCAACTCCGTCGTCGACCTCACCCCTGCGCCGCTCAAGGAATGGGCGATCCGCACCTTCGGCGAGAACGACAAGACCGTGCTGCTCGCCGGGATCCTGCTGGTCATGGCCGCGATCGCCGTCGCGCTGGGAAGGGCCGCCGTCCGCGACCTCCGGTACGGGATGGCGGGTCTGGCCGCGTTCGGTCTCATCGGCGTCGTCGCCGTGCTGACCCGGCCGGGGGCCGGGCCGGTGGACGTCGTCCCGACGCTCGTCGGGGTGGGCACCGCCATGCTCGTCCTGTGGTGGCTCGTCCGCCGCGCCCTCGTACCCGACGACGCCTCGGCCGGGTCGTACGCGGGGGTGTCCGGTGGCACCGGTGGCGACACCTATGTCGTGGGCGCGGCGGGGGCCGTGCACGACACCGGGCAGGGGGACCAGGGAGAGGTCTCGCCCGACACCGGGCCGGAGCGCCTGCGACTGGTCTCGCCCGGGTCCTCATCGGAGGCCGGGGAGCGGCCCGATCCGCGGGTGCCGTCCGTCATGCGGGCGGGGAACGACCTGCGCGCCTTCGATCGTCGGGGCCTGCTGACCGGCGCGGTCGGCGGCGTGGCCCTCGCGGGGGTGGCGGGTCTGGCCGGGCGCGCGTTCTCGGGGCGGGCCGAGGTGAACGCGGCGCGCAGCGGCATCGCGCTGCCCCTGCCCGCGAAACCCCTCCCCGCGCTGCCCGCCGGGACCGACCTGAAGATCAGGGGCCTGTCGTCGTTCGTCACTCCCAACAACGACTTCTACCGGGTCGACACCACCTTGTCGGTCCCCCAGGTCGACCCGCGCGACTGGACCCTCACGATCCACGGCATGGTCGATCGGCCCGTGGAGCTCACCTTCGCCGACCTGATGAAACGCGCCGTGGTAGAGGCCGACGTCACGCTCTGCTGCGTCTCCAACGAGGTCGGCGGCCCCTACATCGGCAACGCCCGCTGGCTGGGCGTGAGCCTGGCCGCGGTGCTGCGCGACGCCGGCGTCCGCAAGGACGCGGACATGCTGCTCAGCACCTCCGCCGACGGCTGGACCGCGGGAACCCCGGTCGACGTCGTGATGGACGGCCGCGACGCCCTGCTCGCCTTCGGCATGAACGGCGAGGCGCTCCCCGTCGACCACGGCTTCCCGGTCCGCCAGGTCGTCCCCGGGCTCTACGGCTACGTCTCGGCCACCAAGTGGGTCACCGACATCAAGGTCACCCGCTTCGACGAGGACGAGGCCTACTGGACGCCCAGAGGCTGGTCCGCGAAGGGGCCGATCAAGACCCAGTCGCGCATCGACCTGCCCAGGGACGGCGCGAGCGTCCCCGCGGGCAAGACCGTCGTCGCGGGTGTCGCCTGGGCACAGCACAAGGGTGTGGACGCGGTCGAGGTCCGTGTCGACCAGGGCGAGTGGCGCCAGGCCCGCCTCGCCGAGGCCCCCACCGCCGACACCTGGCGCCAGTGGGTCCTCGACGACTGGGACGCCACCCCGGGCGAGCACACCATCGAGGTCCGCGCCACCGACACCACCGGCTACACCCAGACCGCCGAGCGCGCCCCGGTCGCCCCGGACGGCGCCACCGGCTGGCACACCATCCGGGTACGAGTCGGCTGACCCGGGCTGTGCCGCCCAAAGGATGACCAGACCGCTTCGCGATCACAGACTTCGATGCCGATGTGACCGGTACTGGAACGACAGGCGGGGGTTGAGCCTTTAAATGGTCAACTCCTCCGTGTCGGGTGGGTGGGCCGCCCTACTATCTGGCTCCCAGGGGTTGGGGACGGGGGAGCCGGTGAGCGAGTGGAGCTTGGCGTCGGGGGTCTACAACCCCGTGGTGACGATGGACGGGCAGCGGTGGCGGGACTTCGAGCTGGAGGTCCAGGTGCCGGTGGCACCCGCGCCGCGTGAGAGCGAGCGGGAGCGGATGCGCTGGGGGCCGGCGCGACTGGACCAGTGCAGGCCGTACGGGCTGGCGGGCGGGTTGGCCAGGCCCGATCCGCAGACCGAGGAGGACATGCTGCGGGCCGTTCCCCTCACCGAGCAGGGAACCCCGCGCCGCTTCCCCGACCCGCGCGGCATGTGGATCAGGCTGATCAACGGGAGCGGCCCGGCCGACGATCCGTTCCGGGCGACCAACGCGATCGACTGCGCGCTGTCGGTGCTCTCCACCTGGTACGGCACTCCCGCGGTGGCCGCGCCGCGCAGGCCCGAGTACGACCGGGTGGGCAGGCCGCTGCTCACCGGGGAGGCCGGGGGAGTGGCGAGGGCGGAGCGGTGGCTGGGGCAGCGCTTCCACTATGTGGGGCAGGGGCGCCATGCCTACCTGCCGATCGCGCAGGCGCTGCTGGCCGGGGGACACGGCTCCTCGGCGCTCATCATCAACCGCTGGCCGGCCGGGGGCAGCCACGCGTGGAACGCGGTGAACTTCGACGGCGAGGTGATCTGGATCGACGCGCAGCGGGGGCACATGGCGGTGGAGCCGCCGTACGAGTCGGTGACGGGTGTGTTCTGCGTCGTGATCGACAGGGAGGGGCGGCGGCTGTGACGGCTTTCCCGACGGTTTCACGGACTCCCTTTCCGGTGACTTCTCCGGCGGCTTTCCCGACGGTTTCCCGCTCGGAGGCGGGTTTCCGTGACCGTGTCCGCGAGATGAGGGGGACAGGGTGAACCCGGACCAGGCGAGGGCAGTAGCGGAGGAGTACTTCAACGGGGTCCGCGGCGCGGGTGCCGCCGTCGAGATCAGGATTTATGCCTTTCAAGAGGGCTATGTCGCCTGGGCGAACGAGCCCGAGCCCGACGATCCCAGCGTGCTGCCCGACACCGTCGGCTCCGGATGCGTGGTGATCGACAGGGCCAGCGGCGAGATCGTCATCCGGCCACTGCTCAACCCCGAGACCGTGGCCGAGCAGTGGCCGGGACGCCGCCCCCGATAGCGAGGCGTCCCGGCCACCATGCCTGACCTGTCCTGACCTGTCCCGACCGTCCCGGTCCGACCTCGCCGGTCCTGTCCTGCCGGGCCGGAGCGGGAGGCGCACCGTTCAGCTCACCCGGCTCGGACCGTCCGGTGCTCAGCCGCTCGCGAGTGAGCCCACGACCGAGGCGCGGGCCGCGCGCCGGGCGGGCAGGACGGCCGCGAGCACCCCGGCGAGGCCGGACAGGGCGACGAACGACAGGATCTGCGGCACCGGCAGCTGGAAGACCACGTTGTCGGTCATCGTCTGCGCGGCCGCCCAGCCGAACGCGACTCCCAGCGTCACGCCGACCAGCGCGCCGATGAGGCCCAGGACCAGCGCCTCGACCGAGAGCATCCGCCGCAGCTGGGGCCGGGTCAGGCCGAGGGCACGCAGCAGCGCGGACTCGCGGGTGCGCTCGTGGACCGAGAGGGAGAGCGTGTTGGCGATGCCCAGCAGGGAGATGAGCACCGCCAGACCGAGCAGCCCCGTAATGATCATCAGTATCATGTCGAGCGCCTCGTCGAACTGGCCCCGCATCTCCGTCGAGCTCGCGACCTTCGCCGTCGGGTACGCCTCCGTCGCCGCCTCGACCGCCGCGAGCGCCCGGTCGGGGTCGACGCCGTCACGGTGCTTGATCATCACTCGGCTGTCGCCGACCTCGCCGAAGTAGCGGTCGAACTCCCGCTCGGGCACCGTCACGTCGGAGAGGCTCGCGTCGACATTGGAGATGCCCACGATCGAGAGGTCGACCGTGCCCGCCTTCGCCGTTCGTACGGTGATCCGATCACCGACCCCGAGCGTGAGCCGCTCGGCGACGCGGTCGGTGACGAGCGCGGTCCCCGGGACGAGCCGGTCGAGCGAGCCCGCGTCGAGCGGCGGCTTGAAGCCCGGGGTCGGGGTGAAGGTTCCCACGTCGTACCGCGTGGTCCCGGTCGCGAGCCTCGCGGTGGTCTCGCGGAAGGCGATGACCGAGGCCAGCTCGGACCGGCCCCGGAGGTCCTCGGCGATCGCGCGGGGCAGGCCCGAGTCGCGCCCCTGGGTCTGCACCATGTAGTCGAAGGGGAACTGCTCGTCGAGCTGCTGGGTGAACGTCACCCGGACGGTGCCGGTGACGACGGAGATGACCGTCATCAGCGTCACGCCCACGGTGAGTGCCACGGTGGTGGTCGCCGACCGCTTCGGGTTGCGCCGGGAGTTGTCCACGGCCAGCCTGCCGGGTACGCCGAAGAGCTTGGCGGGCACCCACCCCGCGAAGGCGGAGAGCGGCCTGACGATCACCGGGCCGAGGATCAGCACCGCGAGGAAGACGCACGAGCATCCGGCCATCACCACCATCAAGGCGGTCTCGCCTGGATCCGTGGCGATCCCCGCCACCACGGTGCCCACGCCCGTGACCAGGAACAGTCCAGCGAAGATCATTCGTACCAGGCCGGCCCTGAAGGTCCGCTCCTCGGTCTGCGAGCGCAGCGCCGCGATCGGCGCCACCCGCGTCGCGGCCCGCGCGGGCAGCAGCGCCGCGCCGACCGTGACCGTCAGGCCGATGACCAGGCCAAGGACGATGGTGCTCGGCGTCAGGGTGGCGGCGGCGGCCGTGGGCAGCGGCGCGTCGAACGCCGCCAGCACGGAGAGCGCCCCCGCGCCCAGGCCGTAGCCGAGCAGCAGGCCGAACACCGACGACAGCAGGCCGACCACCGCCGACTCCAGCATGATCGAGGTGAAGACCTGCCCGCGCGTCGCCCCGACGCATCGCAGCAGCGCCATCTCGCGGGTCCGCTGGGCCACCAGGATGTTGAAGGTGTTGTAGATGACCAGCGCGGCCACGAACATCGCCACCACGCCGAACAGCAGCAGGCCCACCTTCAGGAAGTCGCCGTTGGCGCCGTTGTTCCTGGCGAGGTCCGCCGCGTAGCGCTCACCGGTCTTGACCTCGTGGCCCGCGCCCACGGCCGCGGCGACCGAGCCGCGCAGCGCCTCCTGGGTGACCCCCTCGGCGGCGGTGACGTCGATCTCCCGATACCCCTGCTGCCCGGTCATCTTCCTGGCCGTGTCCGTGGTGTAGCCGACCGCGCCGAAGTATCCGAGCTCCTGGTCCAGGCCGACGTCGAACAGGCCCACCAGGGTGAACTCGTGCTTGGCGTTGCTCGCGTCGAGCACCGCGACGGTGTCGCCGACCTTGAAGCCCCTGGTCCTCGCGGTGCCCTCGTCGAGCACGGCCTGCGTCGCGGTCTTGGGGGCCGTGCCGCTCACGATCGGCATCCGGTTCAGGTCGCCCTCGGGCAGGGAGATCCCCGCGGTGGGGAAGTCACCGGCGGCCTTGCCGTCCTTGCCGATCAGGGCGGACGTACCCCGTACCAGCCCCTGTGCGTCGGCCACCCCGTCCACGGCGCGCACCTTCTCCAGGGTGGCCTCGGAGACGACCGGAGGCTCGTCGCCGTTCCCGCCGGACACCGGGAGCACGGCGACGTCGATTTTGTCGGCCGCCGCGGAGAACTTCTCGGTGAAACCCGCGTCGATGGTGTCGGTCAGCACGAACGTCCCCGCGATGAAGCCGACCCCCAGCGCGATCGCGAGGGACGTCAGCATCAGGCGCAGCCGGTGCGCGAGCAACCCGGCCAGCGTCGTCCTCAGCACCTCACGCCTCCAGCTTCATCAGCGTGTCCAGCACCGACTGCGGCGTCGGCCCTGTCAGCTCGCTCACCAGCAGGCCGTCGCGGAGGAAGACCACGCGGTCGGCGTACGAGGCCGCCACCGGGTCGTGGGTGACCATCACGATCGTCTGGTCGAGCTCGCGCACCGACGTCCGCAGGAAGGAGAGCACCTCGGCGCCGCTGCGCGAGTCGAGGTTGCCGGTGGGTTCGTCGGCGAAGATGACCTGCGGCCTGCTGATCAAGGCGCGGGCGACCGCGACGCGCTGCTGCTGGCCGCCCGACAGTTCCGCGGGCTTGTGGCCGAGCCGGTCGCGCAGGCCCACGGTCTCCACGACCCGGTCGAACAGCGCGGGGTCGGCCAGCCGCCCGGCGATCTCCAGCGGGAGCCGGATGTTCTGTTCGGCGGTGAGCGTCGGCAGCAGGTTGAACGCCTGGAAGACGAAGCCGATCCGATCGCGGCGGAGCATGGTGAGCTTCTTGTCGTTGAGTTCGGTCAGTTCCACGTCCCCGACGCGCACCTGTCCGCCGCTCACCGTGTCGAGTCCGGCCAGGCAGTGCATCAGCGTGGACTTGCCCGACCCCGAGGGGCCCATGATGGCGGTGAAGGCGCCCGTCGCGAAGGAGACGTCCACTCCGCGCAGCGCGTGCACGGCGGTGTCCCCCCGGCCGTACACCTTGGTGAGACCTCTGGCCGTCACGGCCGGCGCCGCGCTTTCCCGCGCGTCCCACGCGCCGACCTCTCCGGTGATGGTCACGACAGCTCTCCTCAACAACGTGTGATGTTATGACGCACCAAACGCTATTGATGGGGAAAGAGGGATCCATCAGGCGTTAGGCCTGACTTGTAGGGATACGGAGGGGGTCGGGAGAAGGAGGGGCGCGACCTCCGCCGTAGTGCCGCCTCGGCCATTCGGACGAGGCGGACGAGGCGAACGGGGCCGCGCGCTCGGTGGGATTCCTGCCCGAAGGCCGGGGCGCTCGCGGGTTTCTGATCCAGCGGGGTTCTCCCGAGGCTCTCGTCTCCGGCCCGAGGCTCTGTCTCCGGCCGAGGCTCTCGCCTTCGGTCAAGGCTCGCGCGGCTCTCGTATCCGACGGGAAGACTCGCGCGGTTCCTGTCTCCGGCGGGGGAGGTTCCCGGCCTTCAACCGGTATTACCTCCGCGGGTATTTGATCTTCAAGGTGCCCAGGCCGACCTTGCCAGTGACACGCAGCACCGGCGCGTCAGGGTGCCCGGGTTCGGTGGCCTTGTTTTTGATCGTGCCCATGTTCGTCGTCAGCGAGTCGATCCACACGGTCCACCCACGCGGCACGGTCACC
This sequence comes from Streptosporangium sp. NPDC006930, assembly GCF_040635605.1. Classification (NCBI taxonomy): domain Bacteria; kingdom Bacillati; phylum Actinomycetota; class Actinomycetes; order Streptosporangiales; family Streptosporangiaceae; genus Streptosporangium; species Streptosporangium sp. NPDC006930. The sequence goes on from NZ_JBEYID010000003.1 coordinate 391,073, forward strand.
AGGATGGTGCCCATCCCGCAGGTCGCCTCCAGCAACACCTCGCGGTGCGAGCACACCGCCTCGGTGAAGTCGATCTTCACGGTGCCCGAGCTACAACTCGCCACAATGCGCGGGGGCACCACCCAGTAGTCCTTCTGGTGCACCTCCCCGTGCTTCGTCCGCAGCTCCAGGACCCCGCCTCCGACGCCCCCGGCACCCAGCATGGCGAGCCCCGCGTCGTCTCGCGGCAGGTCGGCGGTGATGGCCCTCAGGTCGTCGTACGTCCTCGCCGCCTGCGTCCGCTCGATCCGCTCCTCCAACTCCTCCAGACTGAGCCGTCCCTCTCCCGTGGCCACGCGCAACCGCTCGATGACCGCGTCACGATCGGAGTGCGACGCGCGGAGCCGGCCGTCAAGGTTCGTCATCTGAACTCCTTGAGTGTGGAGACCCGGTCCTTCAGGGCCGGGAGGAAACGGGGCACGGTGCCATAACGCTTATCGCCTGCCGTGCGTTCCGATAAGGTCCGGGCGTGCGTACGGCATACAAGGTGCGGGCCTACCCCACCCCCGAGCAGGCGGCCATGTTGAGCCGCACGTTCGGCTGCGTACGCGTGGTGTGGAACCGGACCCTGGCCTGGCGGCACGCCCGCTACCACGGCGAGCGGGCCACGACGAACTTCATCCAGGCCAACGCCTACCTGACGGCGATGAAGGCGACCGACGAGTCGGCGTGGCTGAACGAGGTGTCGTCGGTTCCGCTGCAGCAGGCCATCCGCCACCAGCAGGTCGCCTTCACCAGCTTCTTCGCCGGACGCGCCCGATACCCGCGCTACAAGTCCCGCACCGGACGCCAGAGCGCCGAGTACACCCGGTCGGGGTTCCGCTACCGCGATGGGCGATTGTTCCTGGCGAAGCTGGACGCCCCGCTGGACTTCGTGTGGTCCTGGCCGGACATCGACCCGGCGAGCATCGACCCGACCACGGTGACCGTCTCGCGCGAGGCGTGCGGGCGCTGGTACGCCTCCTTCGCCGTCGAGGTCGACGATCCGAAGCAGGCTCCGGCGACCGGCACGATGGTGGGGGTGGACGTCGGCGTGAAGGACTTCGCCGTCACCTCCGACGGCGAGAAGATCGCCAACCCGCGTCATTTGGCCAAACGGGAACGCAACCTGGCCCGCTACCAGCGGCGCATGGCCCGCAAGCAGCGCGGTAGCACCAACCGGGCCAAGGCCAAGGCGAAGGTCGCCCGCGCGCACCGCAAGGTCCGCGCCTCCCGCACCGACTTCCTGCACCGCACCTCGGCGCGCCTCGTCCGCGACCACGACGTGATCGTGATCGAAGACCTCGCCGTGAAGAACATGGTCCGCAACCGGTCCCTGGCCAAAGCGATCTCCGACTGCGGGTGGGGCACCTTCCGCCGCATGCTGGAGTACAAGGCGGCCCGGCACGGTCGCCACCTGATCGTGATCGACCGCTGGTATCCCAGCTCGAAGACCTGCTCGGTGTGCGGGCACCTGCTCGCCCGGCTTTCCCTCAGCACCCGGACGTGGCAGTGCCCGTCCTGCGGCACCCGGCACGACCGGGACGTCAACGCCGCGAAGAACATCCTGGCGGCAGGTCTTGCCGTGTCTGCCTGTGGAGGTGACGTCAGACATTCCGGGTCCTCCCGGGTGCGGTCGCCGACGAAGCAGGAACCCCGGCCCGTGAGGGCTGGAATCCCCGTCCTTCAGGGCGGGGAGTAGTCAAACGACGATGCTAATCGGCCGAATGTGGAGTTACGATTCCTGATTCATAGGCATATACGACAACCTGTGCTCGATCCCGCAGGCTCAGCTTCGCCAGGATCCGGCCCAGATGCGTCTTGACCGTCGCCTCCGCCAACTCCAGCCGACCCGCGATCTCCGTGTTCGACAACCCCCTCGCCACCAGCACCAGCACCTCCCGCTCCCGTGCGGTCAACCCGGTCAGCACCGCCGGCTCGGCCACCGCGGAGGGAAGGTGCACCGCGAAACGCTCCAGCAGCCGCCGCGTCGTACTCGGCGCCACCACCGCGTCCCCGCTGTGTACCGACTGGATCGCGCTCACCAGATCGGCGGGCGGCACATCCTTCAGCAGGAACCCCGACGCGCCCGCCTTCAACGCCGCGAACGCGTAATCGTCCAGATCGAACGTGGTCAGGATCAGCACCCGAGGCCCACCGGCCGTCGAACAGATCAGCCGTGTCGCCTCCACCCCGTCCATCACCGGCATCCGCACGTCCATCAGCACCACGTCCACGGCGACCGTCCGCACCGCCTCCACCGCCGCGGCCCCGTTACCCGCCTCCGCGACGACCTCGATATCGGGATGGGCGTCGAGAACCATGCGGAAACCGGTGCGCAGCAACTCCTGATCGTCGACCAGCATCACCCGAATCACCTGGTCACCCACCGCGTGCTCCGTCAAGCCGCCCGCCCCGCCCCGGTATCGCCGATCGGCAGCCGCGCCACCACCTGGAACCCGCCACCGGGAACGGGGCTCGCCTTGACACTCCCGCCGAACATCGCGACCCGCTCGCGCATGCCGACCAGGCCGTGCCCGCCCTCACGCTCCGGCGTCGCCGCGCCACGACCGTCGTCGGTCACCCGTAAAAGCAGCTCCCGCACGCCGTACTCCATCTCCACGGTGGCCCTGCTGTCCGGGCCACCGTGTTTGAGGGTATTGGTGAGCGCCTCCTGAACGATCCGGTAAACCGTGAGCTGCTCCCCCTCGGGAAGTTCTGCGGGAACACCGGACACCCGCAACTCCACCGGCAACCCCGACTCCCGCACCTGCGTCACCAGATCGTCCAACTGCGACAGGCTCGGCTGCGGAGCGTACTCCTCCTGGACACCGTCGGCTCGCAAAACGCCCACCATCCGCCGCATCTCCGCCAGCGCCCTGCGGCCCGTGGCCGAGACCGCCTCCATCGCCCTGCGCGCCTGCTCGGGATCGCGGTCGATCGCGTACCCCGCCCCGTCGGCCTGAACGATGATCACACTCACGTTGTGCGCGACCACGTCATGCAGCTCACGGGCGATCCTGGCCCGCTCCGCAGCCGCTGCCAGCCTGGCCTGCTGATCGCGATCCCGTTCCGCTCGCTCGGCCCGCTCCTCCAGACCCTCCAGGTAACGGCGGCGGGTGTTCGCGTAGATCCCCGTCATCCAGATCGCGGCCGCGAACGCCGAGGCCGTGGCGAAGGCACGCAGATCAAACCCCTGAGGCACCCGCCCGAACACCAGGAACAACCCCAGCTCCACCACCAGCCCCGCCCCGACCGCCCAGCGCAGCGAACGCCGCGATGCCACCTCGTACATGGCGACGAGCACGGAGGTGTTGAAGAACAGGGGCGGAACCCCGGCGAGCCACTGGAGGAAGGAGGCGAACGAGACGATCGCGAAGACCTCGACCGGACGCTCGCGCATCCAGAACAGGGGCACGAACAACATCAGCGTCAGCCCCGCGAACCCCCACAGCCCCAGCCTCTCCGCCCCCCAGGCCACCAGGTCGATCACCCCGACGGCCCAGACATTGAGCAGCGAGACCAGCAGGAACGGAGTCAGCCACAGGGCGTCCGTGATCCTGGGATGGCGCACGCTCCAGGCGCGTAGTCTGCCGAACACATCACTACAATACGTATGCGCAGATCAGAGCCCTTCCCCCTCAAGGTGGAGCTCGATGTACGACTCAGGTCGCACATCGGGCCGCACATTCGGCTCGGCTTACACAGCCTTTACGGACTCTGGGGCACCATGGTTTCTGGGAGCGCCCTCCGGGGTGAGTAAAGGGAGATAGTTTGTGGTGATCAATCACAACGACGCCGGGTCGCGCGGCTACGAAGACAGGCCGCGCGACCTGACGTTTTCTCTCCTGTTCCCCCGCCGCGACGGATAGCCGCCACATCGGACAGAGCTCCCTCGCCGCATATCGCTCAGCGCCTTCTCGGACGCTTCGGCGGTCTCGCCACGATCGTCGGCTTGCTCGCTCACCTGCGCACCTGCCTACCCGCTTACCCGCGCGGATCCACGGGGGTCTTCCCGTCCGGCGGTGAACATCGTGCCGTCTCGTGCGGCACCGGGCGACGCCGGTCCCTCGGGCGGTCGGCCCGGGCTCACGCGGGCGACTCACCGAATCCACCACCCACGGCGCAGCCGGCCGAACGCGCGTCCCCGGGGCCCCGGCCTCAACCCGCCGGATCGGACGCGGCGACGCGGTCCTCCGCGAGGACGGATTCGCGCAGTAATTGAATGGCTCTGCGTATGACCGCGGATCTCGACGCGAAGCGTCTTTCGCTCCGGCAGTATTCTATGAAAAATGAATCCTGGGCCGATATTGTCACGCTGGTGTCTATCGACTTTACGTCGACCGGTTGATTCTTAATTGTTTTGTGGGGTCGACGGGATTCGAACCCGCTCTGGACGGTACCTAAAACCGCGGCCTCTACCGTTGGGCTACGACCCCTATTCTTTCCTGCGAAATTCTCTGTCTGTGAATGGCAATTAGGGCAGAGAAAACGCAGGTTTTCTTTTCTGTTGTCCAGCCAGTTGCCATTGATATGGTCAACGTGCAGCGTCAATGCCTGACCTCGCCAGGCGTCCTCGATCCTACAGGCCGCGCAGCGGTATGGCATCCCGGTCTCGATCAGGCAGCGCCTGAGCTGCCCGGGGTCCGGGCGTGGGCTGCCCTCCGGTCGCATGGCGAGAACCTGTTCCGGACGACTGCGTCGCGGCGAGGGCTTCCCTCTGTTGGGGGAGACCCTGCGAAAGTGCGACGTGTCGATTTCGAAGCGCTTCAGCTGGCGGCTGATATGGGCGTGGTTGCCGCCTGCGATGGTGATGCCGAGGCGGCGGAGGACGTCGGCGATGCTGAGGGATGCGGCCGCGGCCTCCGCCAGCATTTCCGGGGTGTATTTGTACTTGGTGGGCACGCCCCAAGTTTAGGTAATGGGGCCGACAATTCTTGGGGCGCGCTCATGTCATATTAAATGGCGAAAATCGGGTGTCAGTCGAGGCCGAGTTCGCGGCGGAGGCGGGCCACGTGGCCGGTCGCCTTCACGTTGTAGAGGGCCTTCTCGATCTTGCCGTCCGCGTCGATGACGAAGGTGGAGCGGATGACCCCGAGGGTCGTCTTGCCGTACATCGTCTTCTCCCCGTACGCGTCGTAGGCCTTGTGGACCTCAAGGGAGGGGTCGGACAGGAGCGGGAAGGTGAGGGCGTCGTGCTCGACGAACTTGGCGAGCTTGGCCGGGCTGTCCTTCGAGACGCCGAGCACGACGAATCCGGCCGAGGTGAGCGAGGCGAGGCTGTCGCGGAAGTCGCAGGCCTGCTTGGTGCAGCCCGGGGTCATCGCGGCGGGATAGAAGTAGAGGATGACGCGCTTACCGCGGTGGCTCTCCAGCGACACGGTGGTGTCGTCGGCGGCGGGAAGGGTGAAGTCCGGGGCGGCGTCGCCCGGCTCAAGTTTCATGGTGCTCCTCCGAGGAATGGTTCCCCGGTCAACTTACCGGCCTGCCCGAAGTGCCGTGGGTGGGTAGGACCTGACAGACTGATCAATGTCAAGGAGTAGGGGAGGATAGCCATGGCGGACACCGATCCCGCGGAGTTGGAACGACAGATCGAGCGCACGCGCGCGGAGTTGGCCCAGACGGTGGACGCCATCGCGGACCGGGTGAGCCCCAAGCGGGTCGCGGCGCGTGGTGTGGCGAAGGTCCGGGCGAACGCGGAGCATCTCGCCGCTCAGGTCGGTGACCTGGTGGGGGGCGCGGCGGGGCCGAAGCCGGTCAGGCTCGCCGGCGAGCCCGAGGATCTGTGGGCGGACGAACGGCCGGACCTGGCGCCGATCCTGATCGGGGTGGGGGCGGCGCTGGCGCTCGGCGCGGTGGTCATGCTGTGGCGGCGCCGTCGTCGCTGACCGTCACCGGCCAGGGGGCGAATGTCGCCGGTGACCGATCGGCTGCCCGGAATTGAGTAGGGGTTTACTCATGTGACCTTTTTCCCGCTCGCGGACCATCGCGAGTAGGAAAAAGGAGGGGTAAATCCATGAAAAGCATCATTCGCGCCGCGATCGCGGTGACGGCGACCACGGGTCTCATGCTGACCGCGGCTCCGGCCGCCTTCGCCGCGACACCGACGTCCGCCTCGGCTGTGTCCTCGGCGTCCTCGGCGTCCTCGGCGCGAGACTTCGACGACAGCTTCGAGCAGGAGTCCAGGAACGGCCTGGCCACGCTGGAGGCCGTGTACTCGGTCAGGGGTGACGACGAGGAGGACAACACCTTCAGGCTGCGGGGCGAGCTGTACGACGGTGACAGGCGCACCCTCCGCCAGGGGGGCCGCTGCGCCTACGTCGAGGTGCAGATCATCTCGTCCGAGGACGAGGACTGGGACGTCGCCAAGCGCGACAGGCTGTGCAGCTACGACGACACCAAGCGCTTCCGCGTCACGGCGCACGACGTGAGCGAGGTGCGGGTCAAGACCTGCCAGGTCAAGTACCGCGGCTGGTCGACCTACAAGTGCAGCAGGTGGGAAGAGCTCGACCTGGGCTTCTGAGATCTCTCCGAGGTCGGGAGCACCGCGGGCCATCGGGCCCGGAGGACGGGACCGAGATGTGAGGGGAACGGGCACTCGCCGGTGAGACGGCGGGTGCCCGTTTCGTGTCAGAGGAAGGTGCGGCCCTCGCCGCGGTAGGTGGGGACCTCGTCCACGACCTCGTCCCCGTCGATCAGGTGCAGGCTCGCGAAGCGCTCGCAGAGCTCGCCCGCCTTGGCGTGCCGGAACCAGACCCGGTCGCCGGCGCGCAGGTCTTCCGCGGCCTGCCCGATGAGGGGGGTCTGGACCTCTCCGGCCCCCTCGTTGGAGTCGTAGCGCAGCCCGCACGGCAGGTAGGGCTGGGGCAGACGGTCGTCGCCGGGGGCGCCGGAGGCGGGGTAGCCGCCGCCGAGGACGGTGACGACACCGGGGGCGGGGCGGCGTACGACGGGCAGGGCGAACAGGGCGGCGGGCCGGCCCGCGAATCCCCGGTAGAAGTCGAACAGGCGGGGATGGAAGAAACCGGATCCGGCCGCGATCTCGGTGACGGCCCTCTCCTCGGTGGTCTTCTCGATGCTGCCGGTGCCGCCGCCGTTGACGAACTCCAGGTCGGTGATCTGGCGGACGGCCTGGACGATTCGGCCTCTGCGGGTGATCAGCTCGCGGCGGGACCTGGCCTGCATCAGGCGGACGGCCCGGGTGAGGGCGGGGTTGCCCGGCGGGTCGTCGCCGACCCCGGCGATCTGGGCCTCGTACGCCATCAGGCCCACGAGCCGGAACCCGGGCCTTTTGGCGATCTCGGTGGCGAGGTCGGCGGCCTGGTCGACCTCGCGGACGGGGGAGCGGCGGACGCCCGCCCTGAACCGGCCGCCGAGGGCGAGGTAGCCGGCGTCGACGTCCAGGCAGAGCCGGATCTCGTGGCGGTCGCGGACTGCGGCGACGGCGGATTCGACGAGGTCCAGGTGCTCGGCCCGGTCGACCATGATCGTGATCTCCCGCGCCGCGACCGGTTCGGCGGCGAGTTCGGTGAGCGCGGCGCGGTCGACGGTGGGGTAGGCGACGAGCACGTTCCGCATCCCGGTGGAGACGAGCCAGAGGGCCTCGGGGAGGGTGAAGGCCATGATCCCGGTGAAGCCGTCCATGGCGAGGACGCGTTCGAGCACGGCCCGGGACCTGATGGACTTGCTGGCGACCCTGATCGGCTTGCCTCGGGCGCGGCGGGCCATGCCTTCGGCGTTGGCGCGCAGGGCCCGCAGGTCGAGGACGGCGAAGGGAGGGTCCAGGTGCGCTGTGGCCCGGTCGTAGCGCTGGCGGTCGTCCATGTCCGCAGGATAACCCCGATACCGAGAAGATGAGCATCGTTCATGTTGCCGTATTGGTGATCAATGCTCCCGCCAGGGAGGGCTCAAGATCGTGCAAGTGGGCGGTTGATCCCCGGTCCGGTCCTGCCGGAACGCGTACACATGGCCGAATGACGACTACTCTCCAGGACGTCCTGGCGGGCTCGGGAGGCACCGGTGCCGCGGGGAACACCGCGGGCTTGGGAGGCAAGGCGGGGGCCGAGCGGTTCCAGGACGTCCGGCGCAGGTCGGTGCGGATGCTCAGGCCGGGCAGGACCCTCGCGGGTGTCCCCACGGCGCTGACGGTGTTCGCCGTGCTGGCGGCCTCGGCCTCGGTGACGGTGGGCCTGCTCATGGACTCTCCGTTCGCGCGGGTGCCCTACCGGCGGCTCGTCAAGGGCGTCGGCGCGTGGAACTGGTCGGATCCCGCCGTGTTCGCCGCCTCGACGCTCGCCGTCGCGGTGGGCCTGGTGATGCTCGCGCTCGCCGCGCTGCCGGGGCGGTCCCGGCTGGTGCCGCTGGAGGCGGGAGACCCGCACATGGTGATCGGCATCACCAGGTCCGGACTCCGCCGCACGCTGCGGGAGGCCGCCGAGTCGGTGGAGGAGGTGAACGGGGCACGGGTCCGGCTCACGTCGCGGATCGTCGAGGTCACCGTGTTCACCGACGCCGAGCGGACCGGCCCCGTGCTGCGCCGGGTGGGTGCGGCGGTGGGCGACCGGCTCGCGGGTCTGGGCGCGATGTGCGCGGGAGAGGTCGTCGTACGGCTGCGCAGGAAGGGGGCCTGATGAGGCCCTACCCGGGCAACCGGATCGGCCTGGCCGTCACGGGGACGGTGCTGGTGTGCGCCGGGCTCTACGCCTCCCTGAGGGGACGCGGTGACCTGCCGGGACAGGCGCCCGATGCCAGGCTCGTGCCCCGAGGGTTCCCCCGGTGGCTGGCCGCGCATCCGTTGCCGGGCTGGCTGGTCGCGCTGCTGCTGGTGGCGCTCGCTCTCCTGGCGCTGCGGTGGCTGCTACACGCCCTGGGATGGGGACGGTGGGGCAGACGGACCGGGACGGGGACCGCCATGCTTGGAGTCGCTCTTAAAGAAGTCGAAGGGCTCACTCGTGTCCGCGTCAGGTACGTACGGCACGAGCGGTTGCGCATCGGGGTGGGCTGCGCGCCCTCGACCGATGTCGGCAAGCTCGTGTCCCGGCTGAACAGAGACGCGGTGGGGAAGGTCAGACGGGCGCTCGGGGAGGTAGAACTCGGCGTGGTGGTTCGCCTTCACGTTCGCCGCCGCTGACCCTCCGTACTCCGGCGGGTCCGCCGCCCCTCCGTACGCCGACCGTTCGCTCGTCGCCCCGTACGCCGGTCGTTCGCCCGTCGCCCCGTAGGCCGGGCGCTCACCCGTTCCTCCGTACACCATCCGGTCCGCCGCGTTTCCGTACGCGGGTGTCTCGCCCGTCGTGCCGTACACCGGCCGGTCCGCCGCCTCGCCGTACGAGGTCCTCACGGACGTGCTCTCCTTGTGAGCCCGCCCGCCGTACGACCTGTGCGCCGTCTCGTCGAAGGGGCTCGCGTACACCGGTCGCTCGGCCGTCGCGCCGTGCGAGGGGTCCTCGTCGCCGGGGCCCTCGCCCGGAGGTTCCTCGTCCGTGCTCCCCACCGGAACCTCGGGCGCGTTCTCCTCGTGCTTCTCGTGCCTGGCGCCGAAGGCGAGTCCGGCGGCCAGGCAGAGCAGCGGGAGGGCGGGGACGACGTAGCGGTGGTCGAAGGCCGCGATGAAGGGCGGCAGGATCAGCAGTATCGTCCCCGCGGCCCAGGGCAGCAGTACCGCGCCGCCGAACCTCCGCAGCCGCATCAGCACGCCGACCAGGCCGACCAACATGATCACCGCGAGGTACGGGCCCCGCACGAAGCCGTACTCCTGGTACTCGCGCAGCAGGCCCGCGTAGGGCTCGGCCATCACCGGCGCTCCCGACGAGCCCTGGTAGGCCACGGTCAGCTGCTCGGCGGTCTTGCCCTGCGAGGCGGCACTGGAGGTGAAGGGCCGCACGGTGTCGGGGAAGACGTAGGCGCTCTGTGGGCCGGGAGCCGGGTAGACGCGCCGGGTCCAGTCGAAGATGTGGGCCGCGTCCTCCAGGCCCACCCGGAGGAAGTCGAGCGGCTGGGCCATGATCGCCTGGGTGGCGAAGGCGCCCGCGAGGGCGTCGCGCTCGGCCCAGCTGCCCTTGACCTTGTTCAGCGGCGACTCGCCGTCCCAGATGTAGACGGGCGGCGCCGCGCGCTGCCGGTACGGCTCGACGGGGCACAGGGCCGCCTCGGGGCCGGCCGGCTGGATTCTGGCGCAGTCGGCGAAGGTCATCGTCCGGGCCCAGAGGAAGGTGTTTGCCCTGGTCAGTCCGAAACTGCCGTGCTCGGCCCTGAACCAGGCCGCGTACGAGCCCAGGCCGATCGCGGCGGCCAGCGTCGCGGAGAGGACCGCCCGCCACCCGGCCCGGCGGATCACCATGCAGACCAGCGCCACGGCGATGAGCGGCAGCCCGATCGTGCGGGTGACGGTCGCCGCGGCGAGCAGAGCCCCGGCCAGCGCGGCGACCCACGCCGCGGGGCGTCGCCGCCACAGCAGCAGCGTGACCGCGAGCACCGCGAGGAACTGGAAGAGCAGGTCCGCCATGACGAGGTGTTCGAGCTGGATCTGGTAGGCGTCGAGCAGTACCGGCAGCGTGGCGAGCGTCGCGCCCCACCCCGGCAGCCCGCCCAGCCTGCGCAGCAGCAGGTAGACGCAGACGGCCACGACCAGTCCGAGCAGGTGTTGCACCGCGACCACCGCGGGGATGCTGGACAGCGGCTTGAGGATCCACAGGAACAGCGAGTAACCCGCGGGACGGGACTCCAAAGGGCGAGGGTCGAGCCCGGCGTTCAGGTAGACGAAGGAGTCGGCCCAGAACCACAGGGCGGGCCGGTAGCCGAGCATGGCGAGGACCCGCAGGCCGCCACCCGCAAGGAGGGCGGTGATGAAGAGCCAGTGCGACCTGAGGAAGCGGAGCGTCCGCAGGGAGTGGGAGAGGCGGGCTGGGCGGCGGGAGCGACGGGAGCGGCTTGCCGGGGGCGTTCCCGTTACCACCGCGACCTCCCGAATCCCGCGCATGGCCACCCAGCATAGGCGTGGGATCGGAGGAGGCTGCCCGTGATGCGAAATTTGGTAGCGATTGCCCGCTGTCAGCACTCGATGACGTTCACCGCGAGCCCGCCCCGGCTGGTCTCCTTGTACTTGTCGAGCATGTCGCGGCCGGTGTCGCGCATCGTCTTGATGGCCTTGTCCAGTGAGACGAAGTGGCGGCCGTCGCCGCGCATCGCGATCCTGGCGGCGGCGATGGCCTTGATCGAGGCGACCGCGTTGCGTTCGATGCACGGGATCTGCACCAGACCACCGATCGGGTCGCAGGTGAGCCCCAGGTTGTGCTCGATGCCGATCTCGGCGGCGTTCTCGACCTGCTCGGGGGTTCCGCCCATCACCTCGGTGAGCCCGGCGGCGGCCATCGAGCAGGCCGAGCCGACCTCACCCTGACAGCCGACCTCGGCGCCGGAGATGGAGGCGTTCTCCTTGAACAGCACGCCGATCGCCCCGGCGGTCAGCAGGAAGCGGATCACGCCCTCGTCGTCGGCGTCCTTCGTGAAGCGGTCGTAGTAGGTGAGCACGGCCGGGATGATGCCCGCGGCGCCGTTGGTGGGCGCGGTGACGATCCGGCCGCCGGCGGCGTTCTCCTCGTTGACCGCGAGGGCGAAGAGAGAGACCCAGTCCATCGTCTGCAGCGAGTCCTTCTCTCCCGGCTCGCTCCGCAGCTGCCGGTGGAGCTGGTGGGCGCGGCGGCGGACCTTCAGGCCGCCGGGCAGCACGCCCTCCTTGCCGATGCCGCGCCGCACGCACTCGCTCATGACCTGCCACAGGACGAGCAGTTGGTCGCGGACCTCGGCCTCGGTGCGGCCGAACGCCTGCTCGTTCTCCAGCATCAGCCCGGAGATGGACAGGCCGGTCTCCGCGCACTGGGCGAGCAGCTCGGCGGCCGTGGTGAAGGGGTACGGCAGGACGGTGTCGTCGGCTTTGATCCGGTCGGCGCCGGTGGCGTTCTCGTCGACGACGAAGCCGCCGCCGACCGAGTAGTAGACCTTCTCGCGGATCGTCTCGCCGGACTCGGACAGGGCGGTGAAGCGCATGCCGTTGGGGTGGCCGGGGAGCGAGATCTTGCGTTCGAAGACGAGGTCCTCGCCGATGACGAAGGGGATCTCGCGCGATCCGTACAGGGAGATGGTGCCCGACTCGCGCATGGCGGCGAGCCGGCCCTCGACCGCGTCGACGTCGACGAGCTCGGGTTTCTCGCCGGACAGGCCGAGCAGCACGGCCTTGTCGCTGCCGTGGCCCTTGCCGGTCAGGCCCAGCGAGCCGTACAGGACGGCGCTCACCCGGGCTGTCTTCTCCAGGAGCCCGTCCTGGTGGAGGCCGCGGGCGAACTTGTGGGCGGCGGCCATCGGGCCGCCGGTGTGCGAGCTGGACGGGCCGATTCCGATCTTGAAGAGATCGAAGACGCTGATCGTCATCTGAATCCTTCCAGCGTGGACGGCCACGCGCGCCCTCCGACGCGCGTGACCGTGACGCGAGCGGGGAAAGGCTTAGGACTCACCTGAGGTGAGCGCGGCGTACTCTTCGGGCGACAGCAGGTCGTCGGCGGAGCCCTCAAGACGTACGCGGAACAGCCAGCCCTCACCGTAGGAGTCGCTGTTAACAAGCGAGGGGTCGTCCACGACGGCCTGGTTGACCTCCACGATCTCGCCGTTGACCGGCGCGAAGATGTCGCTCACCGACTTGGTCGACTCGACCTCGCCGACGGCGTCACCGGAGGCGACCGTCGCGCCGACCTCGGGCACCTGCACGTAGACCACGTCACCCAGCGCCTCGGCGGCGTAGGCGGTGATGCCCACGGTGAGGGTGAGGCCGTCATCGATGCCGGAGATCCACTCGTGTTCCTTGGTGTAGTGCAGGTCCTCGGGAATGCTGCTCATTTTTTCCTCCTGTAGAAAGGCAGTGCGACGATCTCGACCGGCTCGTGGCTGCCCCTGATGTCGACGGCCAGTCCTGACGACTGGTCGTTGTCCACGTAGGCCATCGCGATGGGCCTGCCCAGTGACTGGGAGGGCGCCCCGCTGGTGACCTCACCGACGACCGCGCCGTCACCGGCGACCACCACCGGATACCCGTGCCGGGGCACCCTGCGGCCGGTCGCGACGAGGCCCACCAGGCGGCGGGACGGCGGGACGTCCTTGAGGGATTCGAGGGCGGCCCGGCCGACGAAGTCGCCCGGTTTGTCAAACCTCACCACACGGCCCAGCCCGGCGTCGAACGGGGTCAGGCCGGCCGACAGCTCGTTGCCGTACAGCGGCATCCCGGCTTCCAGCCGGAGGGTGTCGCGGGCGGACAGGCCCGCGGGGATCAGGCCGTGCGGCGCGCCCGCCTCGGTGAGGGCGGCCCAGAGCGGCTCGGCGTCCTCGGCCGCGACGAACAACTCGAAGCCGTCCTCGCCGGTGTATCCCGTACGGGCGACGAGGGCCTCGCGGCCCGCGACGACGGCGGGCAGGCCGGCGTAGTACCTGAGCCCTTCGAGGTCGGCGTCGGTGAGCGAGCCCAGGATCTCCACGGAGCGCGGCCCCTGGACCGCGACCAGTGCGTACCGGTCGGAGCGGTCCTCCACCGCGGCGTCGAAGCCCTTGGCGCGGCCGGTCAGCTCGGCGGCCACCCGGGGGTAGTTGGAGGCGTTGGCGACGACCATGAACTCGGCGGGGGCGAGCCGGTAGACGATCAGGTCGTCCAGCACGCCTCCCCCGGCGTCAACGATCATCGTGTAGCGGGCGCGGCCGGGTTCCAGCGCGGAGAGGTGGCCGATCAGCGCGTAGTCGAGGGCTTCGGCGGCCTGCGGGCCCGTCACGAAGATCTCACCCATGTGGGAGAGGTCGAACAGGCCGGCCGCCTTGCGGACCGCGTTGTGCTCGGCCGACTCGCTGCCGTAGCGGAGCGGCATCAGCCAGCCCGCGAAGTCGGTCAGCGTCGCGCCGAGGGACTCGTGGACGCCGCGCAGCGGCGTAGGTCGGGACATGTGCGCACCTCAGACAAGGGACAGATGAGAGCATCCTCCCCCTCTGTCGTGGGTGCCTGAGAGTTTCATCCGAGTTTTACCGGACTTTCACCTTCGGCGAGGTCGTGGGACCTGCTTTCCAGAGGGCACCTACCCGCACGGTCCTTTGCCTTGAGAGGTTCGCGGGGAGGGCTTGCTCCTTCAGGGGTCCTGGGCTGGCTGTCAGGACGCTCTCCCGCACGGGTTCACCGGTGTCGCCGCCAGCCTAACCGCCCGCACCGGCCGAGCGAAATCCCCTCACGGCCCCGATCCGTGCCGGTCAGGGGGCGGCGTGCCGTACCAGCGCCTCGAACAGAGCCGACTCGTCGTCGGTCTCGGGGTGCCACTGGACGGCGACGGCGAAGGGGTGGTCGTCCACTTCCACGGCCTCGACCGTGCCGTCCTCGGCGTGGGCGGTCACGGTGAGGCCCTCGGCGAGCCGGTCGAGGGCCTGGTGGTGGTAGTGGGCCACCTCCACGGTCCCGGTCCCGAAGATCTTCGAGGTGTGGCTGCCGGGGGCGAGCCGCACCGGCATCCTGCCGTACCGGCCGGGGGCCGGGGCGTGCCCGGCGTGGCCGACCACGTCGGGCAGGTGCTGGTGGAGGCTGCCGCCCAGCGAGACGTTCAGGATCTGCATGCCCCTGCAGATCCCCAACAACGGCGTGCCCCGCTCCAGAGCCGCCTCGACCAGTCCCAGCTCGGCGTCGTCGCGGAACGGCCTGACGTAGCCGGTCCGCTCGTGCGGCTCCCGCCCGTACCGCTCGGGGCCGACGTCACCGCCACCGGCGAGGATCAGCCCGTCCAGGCGTTCCACCAGCGCCGAGGGGTCGCCGGCGGGGGGCAGGATCACCGGCTGCCCGCCCGCGCGGGCCACGTGGTCGACGTAGTCGTACGGCAGAAGCGCGGTGGTCGTCTCCCAGACGGTGAAGCGCGCGGGCTCGACATAGCAGGTGATGCCGATGACGGGACGGGACATGATCTCCTGTCTTGCTCTTGCCGGAACTCCTGGCTGCCCCCGAAGCCGGGCGGGGGAGCCGCGTCCCCTCCTCGCACGGTATCGACCACGGCGGGCCGACCCGGGAAAGGGCCGGGGACATGCCGGGACGACCCACGGGGGAGAGGGACACGAGGTCTACAGCGGGGTGACGTACGCGCCGGAGATGCCGCCGTCCACCAGGAACTCGGAGCCGGTGATGAAGCTCGCGTCGTCCGAGGCGAGGAACGCCACCGCGGCGGCGATCTCGGACGCCTCGGCGAAGCGGCCCACCGGGATGTGGACGAGGCGGCGCTGCGCCCGCTCGGGGTCCTTGGCGAACAGCTCCTGCAGCAGCGGCGTGTTCACCGGCCCCGGGCACAGCGCGTTCACCCGGATCCCCTCGCGGGCGAACTGCACGCCCAGCTCGCGGGACATGGCGAGCACCCCGCCCTTGGAGGCGGTGTAGGAGATCTGGCTCGTCGCCGACCCCATCACGGCGACGAACGACGCGGTGTTGATGATCGACCCCTTGCCCTGCCGCCGCATGTACGGGATGGCGTGCTTGCAGCACAGGTAGACCGAGGTGAGGTTCACCTCCTGGACCCGGCGCCAGGCGTCGATGCCGGTCTCCAGGATCGAGTCGTCCTCGGGCGGCGAGATGCCCGCGTTGTTGAACGCGATGTCCACGCTGCCGTAGGTGTCGAACGCGGTCTGGAACACGCGGGCGACGTCGTCCTCGTCGGTCACGTCGGCCCGCACGAACAGTCCCCCGACCTCCTCGGCGGCCGCCGAGCCGGTCGTCTCGTCCAGGTCCACGCACACGACGCGGGCGCCTTCGGCGGCGAACCGGCGCGCGGTGGCGAGGCCGATCCCGCTTCCGGCGCCGGTGATGACGGCGACCCTGTCCTGCAAACGGTCCTGCAAACGCAGCATCGCTTCTACTCCTCGGAAATGAAGACGTTCTTGGTCTCGGTGAACGCTGACAGGGCGTCGGGGCCCAGTTCGCGGCCGAGGCCCGACTGCTTGAAACCGCCGAACGGGGTCCAGTAGCGGACGCTCGAATGCGAGTTGACGCTGAGGTTGCCCGCCTCCACCGCCCTGGCCACCCGAAGCGCCCGGCCGACGTCGCGGGTCCAGATGGACCCGCTCAGGCCGTACGGGGTGTCGTTGGCGATCCGTACGGCGTCCGCCTCGTCGTCGAACGGCACCACCGACACCACGGGGCCGAAGATCTCCTCGGTGAACGCCCGGTCGTCGGCCGACCGGGGCGTCAGGACCGTCGGCGGGAACCAGAACCCCGGCCCCGACGGGCACGCGCCCCGCAGGTGGGGCGGCTCGGTGACGAAGGAGGCCACCCGCTCCCTGTGTTCGGCGCTGATCAGCGGGCCCATCTCGGTGGCCTCGTCGCGGGGGTCGCCGACTTGGACGTTCAGCACCGCCTCGCCGAACCGCGCGAGGAACTCGTCGTGGACCGAGCGCTCGACCAGGATCCGGGAGCGCGCACAGCAGTCCTGGCCCGCGTTGTCGAACACCGCGTACGGCGCGGTCGCCGCGGCCTTCTCCAGGTCGGCGTCGGCGAAGACCACGTTGGCGCTCTTGCCGCCCAGCTCCAGGGTGAGCCGCTTGACCTGTCCGGCGCAGGTCGCGGCGATCTGCTTGCCGACCTCGGTCGAGCCGGTGAACACGATCTTCGCCACCCCCGGGTGCTCGACCAACCGGGCACCCGCGACCTCCCCGGCCCCCGGCAGGACCTGCAACACCCCCTCGGGCAGACCGGCGGCCAGCGCCAGCTCGGCCACCCGCAGGGCGGTGAGCGGCGTCCACTCGGCGGGCTTGACGATCACGGTGTTGCCCGCGGCCAGCGCGGGGGCCGCCCCCCAGGTCATGATGACCATCGGGAAGTTCCACGGCACGATCACGCCGACGACGCCGAGTGGCTCCCTGAAGGTGACATCGAGCCCGCCGGGCACCGGGATCTGCAGGCCGTGGTCACGCTCCGGCGCCCCCGCGTAGAAGTCGAGCACGTCGGCGACGTTGCCCGCCTCCCAGCGGGCGTTGCCGATCGTGTGCCCGGCGTTGGCGACCTCCAGCAGGGCGAGTTCCTCGGCGTGCTCGCGCACCAGCGAGGCGAAACGGCGCAGCAGCCGGGCACGGTCCCCCGGTGCGACGTTCCGCCAGTGCGCGAAGGCGCGCCTGGCACGCTCCACGGCCCTGTCGATCTCGGCGGCGTCGGCCATCTCGATCTCGGCGACGGCCTCTTCCGTCGCCGGATTTATGATCTTCACATTCACATCCGTTCGAATCCCCGGAAAAGCTCCCAGTCGGTCACCGCCGCGTCGAAGGCGGCGAGCTCGACCCGGGCGTTGTTCGCGTAGTGCGCCACGACGTCCTCACCGAAGGCGGCCGCCGCGAACTCGGAGGTCTCCCAGAGCTCCAGCGCGTCGCGCAGCGTGCTCGGCACGGTCTCCGCGCCCGAGGAGTAGGCGTTCCCCGTGAAGGCGTCCTCAAGCGGCAGCTCGTTCTCGATGCCGTGCAGGCCGGCCGCGATCAGCGCCGAGACCGCCAGATAGGGGTTCACGTCGCCGCCGGGCACCCGGTTCTCGATCCGCAGCGAGGGGCCGTGGCCGACCAGGCGCAGCGCGCACGTCCTGTTGTCCACGCCCCACTTGACCGCGGTGGGGGCGAAGCTGCCCTGCACGTACCGCTTGTAGGAGTTGATGTTCGGCGCGTACAGCAGGGTGAGCTCGCGCATCAGCGCGATCTGCCCGGCGATGAAGTGTCCTCCCGCCGCCGACAGCCCGTGCGGCCCGGAACCGGCCATCACCGGCTCCCCGCCGGTGTCCCTGAGCGAGATGTGGATGTGGCAGGAGTTGCCCTCGCGCTGGTTCGGCTTGGCCATGAAGGTGATCGCCATACCCTCCTGGGAGGCGATCTCCTTGGCGCCGTTCTTGTAGATCGAGTGGTTGTCACAGCTGGACAGGGCCTCGGCGAAGCGGAAGGCGATCTCGTGCTGGCCGAGGTTGCACTCGCCCTTGGCCGACTCGACGTACATGCCCGCGCCCTCCATGCCGAGCCTGATCCTGCGCAGCAGCGGCTCGACCCTGGCGGTGCCGAGGAGGGAGTAGTCGACGTTGTAGAGGTTGGCGGGGGTCAGGTCGCGGTAGCCGCGGCGCCAGGCGTCCTCGTAGGTGTCGTCGAAGACGACGAACTCCAGTTCGGTGCCGACGAAGGCGCCCCAGCCCCGCTCTTCCAGCCTGGCAAGTTGTCTGCGCAGGATCTGGCGCGGTGAGGCGGTCACGTCGGAGCCGTCCTCCCATACCAGGTCGGCCATCACCAGGGCCGTCCCCTCCTGCCACGGCACGCGGCGCAGGGTGGACATATCGGGCTTCATGACAAAGTCGCCGTATCCGCGCTCCCACGACGACATGGCGTAGCCGTCGACCGTGTTCATGTCGACGTCGACCGCGAGCAGGTAGTTGCAGCCCTCGGAGGCGTGCCGCAGCACCTCCTCCAGGAAGTAGCGCCCCGACAGGCGTTTGCCCTGGAGGCGCCCCTGCATGTCGACGACCGCAAGCAGTACGGTGTCGATCCGCCCCGCCCGCACCTCGTCTTGAAGCTCGGTGACGTCCACACGCCCTCCTCGTCGGGGTCTTATTGGGCTAGTGTTAGACCATTGACGTGCAGCGGGGGGAGCGTTGTCAAGGGCCGGAGGAGATAATTGGACGAGCTGTCGCGGTTGACGGCCGTGCTGCGGCCGGTGCGGGTCGGCAACGCGTTCGAGGAGACGGTGGAGCGCCTGCTCCAGGTCATCAAGCTGGGGCTGGTGTCGGAGAAACTGCCGCCCGAGCGGGAGCTCGCCGCCCAGCTCGGCATCAGCAGGGTCACCCTGCGCGAGGCCATCCGCGAGCTGCAGGAGGCGGGCTATCTGGAGGTGCGCCGCGGCCGGTACGGTGGCGCCTTCCTCACCCACAACACCCCGCCGCACCCGCACCGGGACGACCTGCGCCGGGCCGTGGCCGACATGGGCACCGACGACCTGTCCGACGCCCTCACCTTCAGGATGGCGGTCGAGTGCGGCGCGGCCCAGGTGCTCGCCACCACCCCCCTCACCCCGGAGCGGCGCGAGACCCTGCGCGAGAGGCTGCGCGAGGTGAACTCGGCGGGCCCCGAGGACTACCGCCGCCTCGACACGGCCTTCCATCTCGCCATCGCCGAGCTCACCGGCTCCGCCCTGCTCGCCGGGGCCTGCGCCGACGCCAGGCTCCGGGTCACCGACCTGCTCAACGCGATCCCGGTGCTCCAGCGCAACATCGAGCACGCCGCCCTCCAGCACCAGGCGATCGTGACTGCCATCCTGGCCGGGGACCCCGAAGCCGCGCGCCGCGCCGTGGCCGAGCACCTTGAGGGGACCGCGGCGCTGCTGCGGGGTTTCCTCGCCTGACGCGCCTGACGCGCCTGACGCGGGTGCCCGGGGAAGTCCCGTGCCGTCGTGACGCCCGCGCGGGACCGGAGGCTTTCCTCGCATAGCCTGGGAGACGGTGGGGGATTTGTTCCGAGAGAGGATCATGGACACAGGGCGGCTGCCGCTGTTCTGTTTCTTCGTCGCGCTGATCGCCGTCTTCCTGCTCACCAGGATCAACGTCCGGCTCATCCGTGCCAGGATCGGCTGGTTCGGCAACGTCAACATCGGTGAGATGCACATCCACCACGTGGTGTTCGGCGTGGTGCTCACCCTGCTCGGCGGGGTGTCCGGCCTCATCGTCTCGGGGGTCTCGGAAGGCTGGTACGCGGTGACGGCGGCCGTCTTCGGCGCCGGGGCCGCCCTGATCCTGGACGAGTTCGCGCTCATCCTGCACCTGCACGACGTCTACTGGGAGGAGGAGGGCCGGGCCTCGGTCGACGCCGTGTTCGTCGCCGTCGCGGTCACGGCCCTGCTCCTGATCGGCCTGCGTCCCCTCGGCTGGGAGGACTACGCCGGCGAATCCCAGGGCATGTGGCTCACGGTCGCCTTCATCGTGACCAACCTCGTGCTCGCCGTGATCACGTTGCTCAAGGGCAAGATCTGGACGGGGCTCGCCGGGCTGTTCGTCCCGATCCTTCTGGTGGCCGGCGCGATACGGCTCGCCCGCCCGGGGTCGCCCTGGGCCCACTGGTTCTTCGCGCCCGGCTCCCGGCGTCCACAACCCCGCAAGATGGCGAGGGCGGAGGGGCGCGAGGAGCGCTGGCGCCGCCCGGTGATCCGCGGAAAGATCGCCTTCCAGGAGTTCCTCTCCGGTCGCCACGACCTCCCCTCCACCCGCCTTCGTTCCCGCCACTGAGCCCGTCCTGGGTCCGCGCGCCCCGTGGACCCCGGGCGAGCGGCGGGCATACTGGGGGGCGTGAGTACGCTTCCTTCCCGGTGGGACGGCGTGGATCGGCGCGTCCCCGAATCGCTGGCCGACCTGCGAGGCCCGGCGACGGGGACGGTCGCCCTGCCCGTCCACCTCGGCTGGTCCGGGCTCACCGAGTTCGATCTGGTGAACCCGCTGCTACGGATGAGCCTCTACCGCACGGTCATCACCGGCGGTGGCCGCTCCGACGCCGAGTCCTATCTGAACGCCGAGCATCTCGTCGCCGACTGGCCGACCCTGCGCCGGGGCATCGGGCCGAGTTACCGGAGAGCCTGGGAAACCAAGATCACCGCCCTGGGGCCGGGCGCCGCGGCGCCGGGGTGGGAACGGTGATCCTGCCTCCGTTCCAGCAGCGGATGCTGGAGGCCGCCTTACCCGCCTGCGGCAGGTTCGGGCTGGTCCTGGCGGGCGGTTACGCGATGAACGCCCACGGCTTCACCGAGCGCCCGAGTGACGACCTCGACTTCGCCACCGCCGCCGAGACGCCGCTGCCCGAGGTCGCGGAGGGGATGGCCGAGGCGTTCAGGCAGGCCGGGCTGGAGGTCACCATGACGGAGGTGACGCCCCGGATGGGCCGCCTGGTGGTGAGCGACCCGGTGACCGAGCAGAGCTGCGAGTTCGACCTGCTCAGGGAGGCGTTCCAGCAGCAGCCCGTGATCGTCGGCGACATCTCCGTCGTCTCCCTGGACGACGCGGTCGGCCTGAAGATGCGGGCGCTGCACGAGCGCAGCCTCGCCCGCGACGTCATCGACATCGCCTCGGTCTCCCACCTGTACGGCTTCCGCGAGCTAGAACACCTCGCCCGCCTGCACAACGAGGAGTTCGAGCTCGCGGAGCTGGTGATGAGGCTGGAGTTCGTCGACCTGATCGCGGACGAGGACTTCGAGGCCTACGGCGTGGACGACGAGCGGATCACGGAGATCCGCGGGTTCGCCCGCGCCTGGGTGGAGGACATCGGTCTCCGCCGCGCCGAGGAGGGTGACGTCGACTACGACGACGTTCCCGACCCCGACTGAGAAGACCTGAACCGGTGAGGCCGGGGACCCAGGGGAGGCGGGGGGCTCCTGTGACGCATACTCGGCCCCTCGCGGGGCAGTTGAGGGTCCTCTCTGCCGAAGGGTGCTGATCATGGGTCTTATGGAGAAGCTCAACCTGCGTGAAATGAAGGCCAAGGCCAAGCTGAAGCTGGCCGGTCGGGTGGGTGATCGCCGCAAGGTGGCCGAGGCGAGGACGGAGGAGGCCGAGGCGAGGCTTCTGAAGACCAAGGACGAGATCCTGGACACCGTCGCGGAGATGCGCAGGGAGTACGGCGTCCGCCGCCGCTGACTCCCGCACCACCTCGGGCGCCCTGCCGCCGAAACCCTTCCGTGATCGGTTTCCCGGTGGTCGCCCACCGCCTCTCCGCTGCGGCGGAGGCCGCCTTTCCCACCCGGTCCTGTGGGGACCGGCTCGGTTGCGTAAATTCATATCGTCCATAAAGGAATAATTCGGACATCGAGGCGAGGGGCTGATTCGCCGTCGGGTGAACCGGGCATCCCCGCCTGTGCGGAGCCTCTCCTTCGCATCGGAGCGCCCATCGGGCGCGCGCCGCATTCGATCACCCGGTCCCGTCCGTGCGGGACGAGGAGCCGGGACGTGGCGATCGTTACGGCTACACCAGGGGTGTCGCGGGCGTGCTGCCCGCGGCACCCCCTTTGCCGGGTTGACCTGTGGCCTCCGGGTGACCAAGTATGAATACGTTCATTCATTCTTGAGGGGGAGGTCGGGCATGTCCGGCAGCCGGATCGTGCGCGCGCCGCGCGGCACCACGCTCACCGCCAAGGGGTGGCCGCAGGAGGCGGCGCTCCGCATGATCCAGAACAATCTCGATCCCGAGGTCGCCGAGCATCCTGAGCAGCTCGTCGTCTACGGCGGCTCGGGCAAGGCCGCCCGCGACTGGCGCTCCTTCGACGCGATCACCCGTACCCTGACCACCCTGGAGGGCGACGAGACGCTGCTGGTGCAGTCGGGCCGCCCCGTCGGGGTGTTCCGCACCCACGAGTGGGCGCCCCGGGTGCTCATCGCCAACTCCAACCTGGTGCCCGACTGGGCCAACTGGGAGGAGTTCCGGCGTCTGGAGGCCGCCGGGCTCACCATGTACGGGCAGATGACGGCCGGCTCCTGGATCTACATCGGCACCCAGGGCATCCTGCAGGGCACCTACGAGACCTTCGGGGCCGTGGCCGCCAAGCGGTTCGGCGGGAGCCTCGCCGGGACGATCACGCTGACCGCCGGGCTCGGCGGCATGGGCGGCGCCCAGCCGCTCGCCGTGACGATGAACGGCGGCGTGGTGATCTGCGTCGACTGCGACCCCAGGTCGATCGACCGGCGTATCGAGCACCGCTACCTGGACGTCCGCGCCGCCGACCTCGACGAGGCGCTGCGCCTGGCGTACGAGGCCCGCGACCGGCGCGAGCCGCTGAGCATCGGGGTCGAGGGCAACGCGGCCGAGGTCGTGCCGGAACTGCTGCGCAGGGGCGCCGAGATCGACGTCGTCACCGACCAGACGTCCGCCCACGACCCGCTGATGTACCTGCCGGTCGGCGTGGCCTTCGAGGACATGGCCGACGAGCGTGAGAAGGACCCGGCGGGCTTCACCCGCAGGGCCCGCGAGTCCATGGCCGCCCACGTGGAGGCGATGGTCGGTTTCCAGGACGCCGGGACCGAGGTCTTCGACTACGGCAACTCGATCCGGGGCGAGGCGCTCCTCGCGGGCTACACCCGCGCGTTCGACTTCCCCGGCTTCGTGCCCGCCTACATCCGGCCGCTGTTCTGCGAGGGCAAGGGCCCGTTCCGCTGGGCCGCGCTGTCCGGCGCCGCCTCCGACATCGCCAAGACCGACCGCGCGATCCTGGAGTTGTTCCCCGACAACGAGCCGCTCGCCAGGTGGATCCGGATGGCCGGGGAGAAGGTCCACTTCCAGGGGCTGCCCGCCCGCATCTGCTGGCTCGGGTACGGCGAGCGCCACCTGGCGGGGGAGCGGTTCAACGACATGGTCGCCTCGGGGGAGATCGAGGCCCCGCTGGTGATCGGCCGCGACCACCTCGACTGCGGCAGCGTCGCGAGCCCGTACCGGGAGACCGAGGGCATGGCGGACGGCTCCGACGCGATCGCCGACTGGCCGCTGCTGAACGCGATGCTCAACGTCGCCTCCGGCGCCGCGTGGGTCTCCATCCACCACGGCGGCGGTGTCGGCATCGGCCGTTCCATCCACTCCGGGCAGGTCACCGTGGCCGACGGCACCAGGCTGGGGGCCGAGAAGCTCAACCGGGTCCTCACCAACGACCCGGGCACGGGCGTCATCCGCCACGTCGACGCCGGGTACGACGAGGCCGCCACCGTGGCCGAGGAGCGGGGCGTCCGCGTCCCGATGCGCGAGTCCTGACCGGGCACGCCGCGACCGGGTCCCCGCGGGAACGTACGGGTGCCGATTCGCGTGCCGTGTCCCGATCGCGGTGCGCGAATTCCCCCGGTGCCGCTCGTTTTCGTCTCTGCGGGTGTATGAACGACAGCGGGGCGGGACGGGAGGGGAATGCTCGTGGGGGTTCGAGCGGTTGGAGGGGGCGTGGGTGACGGACTCGACCGGCTTCTGGAGGGGCGGAGACTGTCGCCCGTTCAGCGGCGGATCGCGCGTTACCTGGGCGACCACCTGTCCGAGGCGGTCTTCCTGTCCAGCGTGGAGCTCGCCGACCGGGCCGGGGTGAGCCAGCCGTCGGTGACGAGGTTCGCGATGGTGCTCGGCTTCGGGGGATATCCCGAGCTGCGGCAGGCGCTGCGGCCCCTGGTGGTGGGCGGCAGGAGGCCGTCGCGGGCCAACGACCTGCAGACCGCGATCGACGTGGAGATCGACAACCTGCGGAGCGTGCGCGACGCGCTGAGCGACCCCTCCGACCTCTCGGAGCTGGGCGCCAACCTGGCGGGATGCGAGCCCCTGCCGGTGCTCGGCCTGCGGGTGTCGAGCGGGCTCGCCACCACGTTCGCCTATTTCGCGCGGCGGATCCACCCCGATGTCCGCCTGCTCACCCACGGCGGTTCCGAGCTGGCCGACGGCCTGTACGCCGCGCGCAGGGCGGGAGCGGCCTGGCTCGTCGCCGTCGTCCTGCCCCGTTACCCGGCCGAGGCCGTGCAGGCCCTGCGGGATGCCCGCGACCTCGGCCTGCGTACGGCGGTGATCACCGACCGGCGGGACGTGCCCTTCGCGGCGGATGTGGTCCTGGCCGCCCCCGTCGGCGAGCGGCTCGTCTTCGACTCGCACGCCGGCCCCCTCGCCCTGGCCATGGTGCTGGTGGAGGCGATGGCCGACGCGGCGCCGCTGCGCACCCAGGCCAGGCTTGAGGAGTACGAGCGGATGACCGACCAGGCCGGGGTCTTCACCGAGCAACTCGACTGACGGCTCGTGGTGATCGTTTTTGCCATGGGTAAGGTGACTGCCATGTCAGAACGACCTACCGCGCTGATCACCGGCGCCTCCAGAGGGATCGGTGCCGCGATCGCCCGTGCCCTGGCCCCCACACACGACCTGCTGCTCGGCGGCCGAGACGCCGAGGCGCTGTCCGGAATGGTCTCCGAGCTACCTGGCGCGCGGCCCTGGCCGGTGGAGCTCACCGCGGTCACCGAGGCCGACGTCGCCGACATCGACCGGCTCGACGTGCTGGTGCACAGCGCGGGCGTGGTGAACCTGGGACGTGTCGAGGAGACCCCCGCCGAGGTGTGGCGGCGCACGATGGAGATCAACGTGGTCGCGGTGGCCGAGCTCACCCGGCTGCTGCTGCCCGCCCTGCGCGCGGCGCACGGCCACGTGATGCTGATCAACTCCGGTTCCGGGCTGCGGGCGAACCCGAGCTGGGTCTCCTACGCGGCGAGCAAGTACGCGCTGCGCGCCTTCGCCGACGGGCTCCGCCTGGAGGAGCCCGAGCTCCAGGTCACCACGATCTACCCGGGGCGGGTCGCGACCGACATGCAGCGTGAGGTACGGGCACAGGAGGGCGGCCCCTACCGGCAGGAGGATCACCTCGACGCGGACTCGGTGGCCCGGGTGGTGCTGACCGCTCTCACCGCGTCCCCGGACGCCAACATCACCGAGATCACCATCCGTCCTTCCGGCAAGCCCTCGAACTGAGCGCGGTACGGGACCGGGACGTTCCCGGCCGAAGGCGCCTCAGGTTGGGAGTGCGCCGGGCCGAGGGCGCGGCGGGCTCGCCAATGAATGGTCTCATTCACATAATGGGAGGGTGTTCGACGAGATGTGGGGTGCCATAGAGCACCTCGGACGTGACGGCCGGACCCTGGGCTACCTGCGAGACGCGTGGTCGCCCGCGGATCTGGAACTCCGGCGGTGGTTCGGGCAGGAGGCCGCCAGACGCGGCCTCGACCTGAGGGAGGACCGCAACGGCAACCTGTGGGCCTGGTGGGGTGACCCCTCGGACCGGCCCGGCGTGGTCACCGGCAGTCATCTCGACTCGGTGCGCCAGGGCGGCGCCTTCGACGGCCCCCTCGGCGTCGTGTCGGCCTTCGCCGCCCTCGACCTGCTGCGGGCGAAGGACTTCCGGCCCGCGCGCCCGGTGGGAATCGCCTGCTTCACCGACGAGGAGGGCGCCAGGTTCGGCGTCCCGTGCGTCGGCTCCCGCCTGCTGACCGGGATCCTCGACCCGGACAGGGCCCGCGCCCTGAAGGACGACGAGGGCGACTCGCTGGCAGAGGTGCTGCGCGCGGCGGGGCGCGACCCCGGCGCTCTGGGCAGGGACGAGGAGACCCTGCGGCACATCGGCGTCTTCGTCGAACTCCACGTCGAGCAGGGACAGGACCTCGTCCACACCGGCGCCGGGGTCGGCGTCGCCTCGGCCATCTGGCCGCACGGCCGCTGGCGGTTCGACTTCCACGGCCAGGCCAACCACGCGGGCACCACCCGCCTGGCCGACCGCGACGACCCCATGCTGCCCTTCGCCCGCACCGTCCTGCACGCCCGCCAGGCCGCCGAGCGCGGCGGCGTGGTCGCCACCTTCGGCAAGACACGCGTGTCGCCCAACAACGCCAACGCCATCCCCGGCCTGGTCAGCGCCTGGCTGGACGCCAGGGGCGGCGACGAGGACGCGGTGAGGGCGCTCGTCGCCGAACTCACCGACTTCTCCGGGGCCGAGGTCACGGTCGAGTCGTGGACCCCGGTCGTCGACTTCGACGCGGCCCTGCGGGAACGGGTCGCACAGGCCGCGGGAGGCGCACCCGTCCTGCCGACCGGCGCCGGACACGACGCGGGCATCCTCGCCTCCGCGGGCGTGCCCAGCGCGATGGTGTTCGTCCGCAATCCAACGGGAATCTCTCACTCTCCGGAGGAACACGCGGACCGGGCCGACTGTCACGCCGGGGTCACCGCCCTCGCCGCCATCGTGGAGGACCTGTGCGGGAGCTGAACTACTGGTGCGAGCTGGCCTGGCTGCCGCCGGGCGAGGTCGTCGCGGGAGTGCTCGTCAAGGTCAGGGACACCCTGATCGCCGAGATGGTCACCGGAGTGACGACCCCGCCCGGCGGAGCCGTCCGGCTCGCGGGCCTCACCCTCCCCGGGCTCGCCAACGCGCACTCCCACGCCTTCCACCGCGCCCTGCGCGGGGTGACGCAGCGCGAGAAGGGCAGCTTCTGGACCTGGCGCGAGCAGATGTACGGCGTGGCGGGAACGCTCGACCCCGACTCCTACCTCAGGCTCGCCAGGGCCACGTTCGCCGAGATGTCGCTGGCCGGGATCACCTGCGTGGGGGAGTTCCACTACCTGCACCACGGGCCGGACGGCAGGCCGTACGACGACTCGAACGCGATGGGGCACGCGCTCGTTCAGGCCGCACGGGAGGCGGGGCTGCGCATCGCGCTCCTGGACGCCTGCTACCTGACCGGCGGCGTCGGTGCCCCGCTGAGCGGTGCGCAGCGGCGGTTCGGCGACGGGGACGCCGACGGGTGGGCCGCGCGGGCCGAGGCGCTCGTGGCCGGATACCGGGAGGATCGGGACGTGGAGATCGGCGTGGCCGTGCACTCGGTCCGCGCGGTGCGGGCCGAGCAGATCCCCGTGGTCGCCGAGTTCTCCCGGCACCACGCGGTCCCGCTTCACGCCCACGTCTCCGAGCAGCGGGCCGAGAACGCCGCCTGCGTGGACGCCTACGCCGCGACCCCGGTCCAGCTGCTGGACGCGCACGGCGCGCTCGGTCCCCGCTCGACCGCCGTACACGCCACGCACCTGTCGGACGTGGACGTCGCGCTGCTCGGCGCCTCCGGCACGCGCGTGTGCATGTGCCCGACGACCGAGCGCGACCTCGCCGACGGCATCGGGCCGGCGAGGAGGCTGTTCGAGGCGGGCTCGCCCATCACGCTCGGCTCGGACAGCCACGCGGTGATCGACCTGTTCGAGGAGGCCCGCGCGGTCGAGCTGGACGAGCGGCTCGCGACCGAGCGGCGCGGTCACTGGTCGGCCGCCGAACTCCTGAACGCGGCCACGGCCGCGGGGCACGACTCGCTCGGCTTCGCCGACGCGGGCATGCTCGTCCCCGGCGCCTGGGCGGACCTGGTGTCGGTGCGCCTGGACTCGGTCCGTACGGCCGGAGCCTCCCCGGCGCACCTGGCGGAGACCGTGGTCTTCGCCGCGACGGCCGCCGACGTGCACTCCGTGGTGTCGGGCGGGCGTCACGTGGTCGTCGACGGCGGACACGTACTCGGCGACGTGGGCGCGATGCTCGCGGAAGCGGTCGCCGAGGTACGAGAGGAGAGGTCGGTATGACGAGCGAGGACCGTCCGGTGACGAGCACCCTTTTCGATCGCATCGGCCTGCTCTATACGGGCGACCCGGCGCGGGAGGAGGTCGAGAACGCGGCGCTGGTGGTCGAGGGCGGCGAGGTGGTGTGGGCGGGTCCCGCCGACGCGGCTCCGCACGCCGACGAGCGGGTGGATGTGGAGGGGCGCTGCGTCATCCCCGGTTTCGTCGACAGCCACGCCCACCTCGTCTTCGCGGGCGACCGCACCGCCGAGTTCGCCGCCCGTATGGCGGGGCGCCCGTACACGGCGGGAGGCATCCGTACGACGGTGTCGGCCACCCGCGCCGCCTCCGACGCCGAACTCGCGGTGCGCACCGCCGCCCTGGTCGCCGAGATGCTCGCCCAGGGGACGACCACGGTCGAGATCAAGAGCGGCTACGGTCTCACGGTCGAGGACGAGCGCAGGTCACTGGAGATCGCGCGGAGGTTCACCGAGGAGACCACCTACCTGGGGGCGCACGTCGTACCCCCCGACGCCTCCTCGGCCGACGAGTACGTCCGCACCGTCACCGGGGAGATGCTGGAGGCGTGCGCGCCGCACGCCCGGTGGGTCGACGTGTTCTGCGAGCGCGGAGCCTTCGACGCCGACCAGAGCAGGGAGATCCTGCTCGCCGGGGTGAAGGCGGGACTGCTGCCGCGGATCCACGCCAACCAGCTGGGTGCGGGGCCGGGGGTGCGGATCGCCGCCGAGGTGGGCGCGGCCTCCGCCGACCACTGCACCCATCTGAGCGACGACGACGTCTCGGCGCTGTCGTCGTCGGGGGTGGTGGCGACCCTGCTGCCCGGCGCGGAGTTCTCCACTCGCTCGCCCTACCCTGACGCCCGCCGCCTGCTGGACGCCGGCGTGACCGTCGCGCTCGCCACCGACTGCAACCCCGGCTCCTCCTTCACCTCCTCCATGCCGTTCTGCGTGGCACTGGCGGTCCGCGAGATGCGGATGACGCCGCTGGAGGCGATCAGGGCCGCCACGTACGGCGGGGCGAGGGCGCTGCGCCGCGGGGACGTCGGCACACTGCGGGTGGGCAGTAGGGGGGATCTGGTGATTCTCGACACACCCACCTACGTCCACCTCGCCTACCGGCCGGGGGTACCGCTGGTGAGGCAGGTCTGGAAGGAAGGGCGCCGCCTGGTTTGAGCCACTTTGCTGGGGTTAGTCGTAGTCCTCGTCGCGGCGCAGGGAAACATCCTCCTTGAGGAGGAAATCCAAAACCATTCTCCAGGCGTACTTCTTGAGGGAATCTTTGCCCTGATCCGTCCGTTGAAAAGACAAGCGATGTGTCTGAGCGCACGGGGCCTTGAGCGAGCGGTTGGACACGTCATAAGCACGCGGAGCGAGGTGCCATCGGATGGCAAGGCCGACGGGGAATCGGACGCAGGATCAGCATGTCTCTGATCGAGACCTGCTCGGGACCTACCTGGCAGAGATTGGACGGGTGCCCCTGCTCACCGCGGAGGAAGAGGTCGAGCTCGCCAAGCGGATCGAGGCGGGTCTCTTCGCTGAGCAGTTGCTGGACGGTGGGTTGGGCGGATTGACGGAGCCGCGGATCGGGAACGCGGCCGATGAGGAGCTTGAACGGCTGGCCGTTTCCGGGCAGAGGGCCAAGGATGAATTCATCCAGGCCAATCTACGTCTTGTGGTGGCCGTCGCGCGCAAATATTCCGGGCGGGGAATGCCACTGATCGATCTGGTCCAGGAGGGAAACCTGGGGCTGGTCCGCGCGGTCGAGAAGTTCGACTACCGGCGCGGTTACAAGTTCTCGACATACGCCACGTGGTGGATCAGGCAGTCGGTGGGACGCGCCATCCACGAGCAGGCCAGGCCGGTGCGCCTGCCCACCCACGCGGGCGAGCAGATGACCAGGTTGATGCGGGTCCGCCGCGACATGCTGGCCGAGTTCGACGTCGAGCCGACCGACGCCGATCTGGCCACGGTGCTCGAACTCCCCATCGAGCGGGTCCGTGAGCTCCGCCGCTGGGCCTCCGACCCCGTCTCCCTGCAACTGGGCGTGGGTGACGAGGACGAGACCGAGCTCGGCGACATGATCGCCGATGACACGTGGGCCGACCCCGAGCAGCAGGCGATGGACATCCTGGAGCGCGAGCGCCTTGAGGAGTGGCTGACCGGGCTTGAGGGGCAGACCCGTGAGATGCTCCGCTGGCGCTACGGCCTGATGGACGGCCGCGAGCACACGCTGACCGAGGTCGGCGAGCGGTACGGCATCGGTCGCGACCGCGCCCGCCGGATCGAGCGTGACGCTCTGGCACGGCTGCGGAAGATGGCGACGGCGGCCTGAGCCCTTGTGATCCGGCACGGTCTCGTTTGGACCGTGCCGGATCGTGGGGTTCTTCACGGTGAGGCTTGTCGCTGCGGCGGTTCCGTGTTGCTCACGCCGTGGCGAGTTCCGTCGCCGCTCACGCCTGGTCGATTCCACGGTGTTCAGGTTGTGTGAGCCTCGTGCCGTTCACGCTTGGTCGATTCCACGGCTGTTCGGGCTGTGGCGCGTCGCCGGTCGGTTTTGTCGCGGTGGGTTTCTTCGCCGTTCACGCTGCGGTGGGCGGGTGCTCCGGCCGGCCGTCTCAGTCACCGTCTGGTGACCCAGGCCTCCGGCCTGCTCGGGCACGGTGGTTGCGGGCTTCTTTTAAGCCGTCCGGAGCACCCGTCCACCTCCGCTGTACGTGTTCTCGCCGTACGGCGTGCGGACCGTAGTGGCTTTCTCTCCGGCCGCCCTGGGTTCCGTGGGTGGCTGAAGCGATCCGTACGGGAGCGTCGGGGGAGGCGCCGTAGCTGAAGCGCCACCTCGGAAAGGAGCGCAGGGCTGGGCGCCGCTCTGCGCTACGTCCACATTCACGACCTCACTGCGCTCGGCGACCCGCACATCTGGCCGCACGCGCTCAGCGACGACGACCTCACGGCCCTGTTCACGTCCATCACATTCATCCTGCTGGTCGCCACCGGCTATCCCGCCGATATCCATGCCATCCTTGGTCCAGGGCCCCGGCGTTGATTCGCTATGTCCAGTTCCGGCATGTTGATCAGATGTTGTAGACGGCGAAAGCGGCATCGCGGTCGAGGAGGTCACGGCGAGCATGGGCGATGTTGGCTCGATCGGCCAGGCGCATGGTGCTGATCGCCAGATTCCGAAAGCCCGCCAGTGCCCTGGGTGCGCTACCTGTTCTGAGCTGGGAGTGATCCTCCCGGAACGTTACGTCCCGGACCCAGTGGAGCCGGTTTTCCACACCCCGGTGCGCGCGTTCGTAATGATTGAGGTGTGCGGGCCCGGCCGCTTCGGCGGGCAGGCTGGTGATGCCGTACACGATCTCTTTGCTGCTCCAGGCGCCGTCCAGGTCACCGACGTCGCGGCGGAGCCGGAAGGCTTGGCGGGCGCCGGGGAACAGCGTGTCGTCGGTCTGTACGGTGCGGATGGTCCGGCGTTCGGTGCGGCCGTGCCCGTGATCGTCGCCGATGGCGGTGTTCTGGGTCCACTCGGCGTCCGGGCCCGACAGCAGCGCCTGGGCGGGCGGTACGGGCCAGCGGCTGGTTGCGCTTCACGATGATGACCACCAGCGGATGGCGTAGCCCGCATGCCGAGCGCTGATCCGGCACCGCCGCCAACCGGCGTATCAACGCTGATTCCACCACGACCGGGTCGGTCGTCAGTTCGGCTTCCCACAACGCCAGGTCGGTGAGCTGGTCAAGAAGCGGGACCGTGCAGGGGTTGGTCAGGGAAGATGGGGACACGAGCGCGACTCCTGGGGCGATCTTCGGATTAGATGCCTGAAAGATCATCAGAAGTCGCGCTCTTTCGCATGTCACCTGGCCAAATGCTCAACGTCGCCATACCGCATCAGAACTCAAGAACGCCGGGGCCCTGCTCGGCGACGTCACCCTCGTCGCCACCTACCGACAACTCGCCCGCTGGACCGAGAAAGGACTGATCAAAAGAGTCAGGACCGGCCGCTACACAGCCGTCCCACCGGCCACACCGTCCCGCTTGCATCCCCCAACGAAGCCTTAGCTACCCGGCCTTGGGGGAACCTCACTGGCGGCCAAATTGGCCTTGAACTAGCTTTAGCTGATGATCTCGTTGCCGCTACTTCTGGAACCAGACCCGGACGACCCTGAGTTCGTCTCACTCTTCGTGGAAGGGACGATCGATGGCCGCCCTTACCGTCTACTGTTAGACACCGGCGCAGCACAGTCAAAGCTGATGGCCGACGAGTTCACCTCGACTCTCAAGGTGGCTGGCCACAAGCGTTCCAATGGTGTGTTCGGCGCCTCGCCCACAGAAGATCTAGTGGTGCTGAGCAAGCTCACGATCGGGCCGATCGAGAAAACCGACCTCACCGTCGTACGCTCCACCGGTAAGAACCAGCAGAATCTCGTAGCTATGGACTTTCTTGGCGACATGACCTTGGTGATCGACTTCGATCATTCTGAGGTCGGGTTCGCCCCCGGTGGATCCTTGCCGACGCGTTGGCCGTTGCGCCGCAGCCCGCGTGGGCACCCTTTTCTAGACGTGAAATTTCCTGGTATAACCGGACAGGCGTGCTGGGACACGGGTGCCGCCGTGACTGTGGTGAATGCCGACTTCATCGCCGAGAACAGATCGTTGTTTACGCTGGTAGGCACGAGCATCGGCTATGACTCGACCGGCGCGTCACAGGAAACGCCGATGTACCGCATGGCGGCGGCCACTGTCGGTGAGATCACTCTCGCAGCCCACACCGTCGCAGCCGTGCCACTGCCCCAAGACCCCATGCCGATGGACGTGGTGCTCGGCTACCCAGCGCTTCGACAGTACAACTGGACGATGGACTTCCCCCTGAACCGCTGGAGCGCAGCCCCGGCAAGCTAAGCGGCAACTGTCCCTCGGATCCTGTACGGCTCATCCGAGACTTCCAAAGATATGCGGCAGCACGTCCGGCCGCCGCTTCCTGAAGAGCAACCGCACAGGTAAGGACCGTAGCTCAGATGGAGCCCCGCCACCGCCGTCGAGTGTGATCGTGGGCACGACCGTACCGAACGCCGGACCATCCGCACCGCCGAAGTAGACGACACCCTCTTCCCAGGTGCCCGGCAAGCCTTCCGGCTCCGCCGCGACGTCGGTGATCTGGACGGCGCGTGGACCAGTAAGGAGATCGTGTACGGCATCACCAGCCCGCCCACCGACCTGGCCGGGCCCACTCACCTCAACCATGACGAGCGGGCGCACTGGGGAGTGGAAAATCGGCTCCATTGGGTCCGTGACGTAACGTTCCGGGAGGATCACTCCCAGCTCAGGACAGGTACCGCGCCCAGAACTCTGGCCGGCTTCCGTAATCTGGCGATCAGCACCGCCCGTCTGGCAGACCGAGCCAACATCGCCCATGCCCGCCGCGACCTCCTCGATCACAACGACGCCTTTACCGTCTACAACATTTGATCAACCCGAAGAAGCGGGACATAGCGAATCAACGCCGGGGCCCTGATCCTTGGTCGACGTCACCCCGGTTCCTGTCTGACAGTCCTCGCCTATCGCGATCCCGGTCGCCCCCTGAACACCGGCCAACTCTTGGTCCACTGCGGCTTGGAGATCGGCTCCCTCGCCCGCCACGCCCTCACTGCGGCTAGGCTCACCACCCATAAACCACCCGCTCATCGATGACGGCGGCTATCCCTCGCCCGAAGGACCTCCGTGCCATTGCGCGGTGGCGTGCCGGCTATTCGTAAGGGTCTGAACCGGTGTGGTTCGGGCTGTTTCATGGTTGGTGTTTCTGCGTTCGGCCGCATTGTGTGGGGAGAGGGAACGGCGCGGTGGGCTTTTGGTTTTCTACGGTGCTCGCCGTGCGCTCCTTTCGAAAGTAACGCTTCAGTTACGGCGGCCCGCCCTGGGCGGTCTCGTACGGGTCGCTTCAGCCGCACACAGGACGCAGGGCGGCCGGAGAGGGAGCGACTACGGTCCGTACGCCGTGCGGCGGGGGCGTGCGCAGCGGAGGTGGGCGGGTGTTCCGGCCGGCTTAAAAGAGCCCGCAAGCATCGCGCCCGAGCAGGCCGGAGGCCTGAACCACCAGACGGTAACTGAGACGGCCGGCCGGAGCATCCGCCCACCGCAGCGTGAACGGCCGCGAGATTGATCCGTCCCCCCGGGAGCCTGGCGGCACATCGCCAAGGTCCGCTCTGCGGGTGACCAGGGGTTATGGGCCAACCTATTTGCCCGGATCGAGGGGGTCCGATGGGCGTGGCGTGGGGGCAGCGGAGGCCCAGGTAACTGCCAAGGGGAGTTCACCTGGGCTCTTTTAAGGCCATCTTCAAGTCATGGCACACCTTGTCCGAAACACATCTGAAACACCATGCTGCCGAGATTCACAGATGTGAAACACGCAAGGTCACACCTTGAAACGGTAGAAGAACACGCTGTGGCGCAACGTCAGTGCGCGGCCGGTCGATGGAGCCCAGAAGCGATCACTGCATGTGAAACCGGCAAAAGCCAATTGGAAGGAGGGTCGCTTCGCATGGAGATCGATAGCGGCTCCACAGCCTGGATGCTCGCGAGTACCGCACTCGTCCTACTCATGACACCGGGTCTCGCGTTCTTCTACGGGGGCATGACCAGGGCCAAGAGTGTGCTCAACATGATGATGATGTCGTGGGTCAGCATCATCGTCGTGACGATCGCCTGGGTGCTCTACGGCCACTCGCTCGCCTTCGACACCGTCGGAGACGGTTCGGGATTCCTCAACAAGATTATCGGTGGACTCGACAACATCGGTCTGAACGGTCTCGTCGAGACGGCGACCAAGGATGACGGCACCGGTATGCCGAGCCTGGTCTTCTCGACGTTCCAGATGACTTTCGCGATCATCACGGTCGCCCTGATCAGCGGAGCGCTCGCCGACCGGGTGAAGTTCGGCGCCTGGGTCGTCTTCGCCGTCATCTGGGCGACGGTCGTCTACTTCCCCGTGGCCCACTGGGTGTGGGGCGGCGGCTGGCTGAGCAGCCTCGGCATCGAGGACTTCGCCGGCGGTACGGTCGTCCACATCAACGCCGGAGCCGCGGCCCTCGCGGTCGCCCTGGTGATCGGCAAGCGCGTCGGCTGGCGCAAGGACCCGATGCGACCGCACAACCTCACGCTGGTCCTCCTCGGCGCGGCCCTGCTGTGGTTCGGCTGGTTCGGCTTCAACTCGGGCTCCGAGCTCGCCGTTGACGGCACGACCGGTCTGGCGTTCATCAACACCCAGATCGCCACCGCCGTCGCGGCGGGCGCCTGGATCCTCGTCGAGAAGATGCGCGACGGTCACTCCACCACCCTGGGTGTCGCCTCCGGCGCGGTCTCCGGCCTGGTCGCGATCACTCCGGCCTGTGGTTTCGTCGACCCCTGGGCGGCGTTCGTGATCGGCGCGCTCGCCGGTGTCGCCTGTGCCTACGCGGTCGGCCTGAAGTACAAGCTCGGCTACGACGACTCCCTCGACGTGGTCGGCGTCCACCTCGTCGGCGGTGTCGTGGGTGCGGTGGCGCTGGGCTTCGTCGCCGCCTACCCGTTCGCCGACGGCCAGGAGAAGGGCCTCTTCTACGGCGGACCGATCTCCCAGCTCGGTGTGCAGGTGCTCGGTCCCGTCGCGGTCGGCGCCTACTCCTTCGTTATCTCCTGGATCATCGCTAAGATCATCGACAAGACAATGGGCTTCCGCATCTCGCAGGAAGACGAGATCACCGGCGTCGACATCACCTCCCACGCCGAGACCGGTTACGACCTCGGCACCATCCACTCCTCGGGTGTGGCCGCCGTCAACGGTCCGGCCCCCACCCCGGCGTCTAAGAAGGTGGACGCATGAGACTCATCACAGCGATCATCAAGCCGTTCAAGCTCGATGACGTGAAAGCGGCCCTGGAGCAGTTCGGGGTCAAGGGAATGACGGTCAGCGAAGCGAGCGGTTACGGCCGCCAGCGTGGTCACACCGAGGTCTACCGGGGTGCCGAGTACCAGGTCGACCTGGTGCCCAAGGTCCGCCTTGAGGTGCTCGCCGAGGAGGAGGACGCCGAGGATGTCATCGACGTCATCGTCAAGGCCTCGCAGACCGGCAAGATCGGTGACGGCAAGGTGTGGTCCGTCCCTGTGGACACGGTCATCCGCGTCCGCACCGGGGAACGCGGACCTGAGGCGCTCTAACCGGTGAGAGGCGACACTCGCTCGTACGCCGCGGCCCGTAAGGAACGGGCCGCGGACATCGACCGCTGGTTGACGGACCTGGTCCGTACCGCCTGCGGTACGCCGTACGGGCCTAACGGGGGAACGACGAGAAACGACGAGCGCGGCGCCCTCACCGGGGTCGCGCTCGTCGCGGTCGGGAGCCTTGGACGCTCCGAGCTCGCGCCGGGCAGTGACCTCGACCTGGTCCTGCTCCACGACGGGCGGGAGGACGTCGCGCGTGTCGCCGACCGCATCTGGTATCCGATCTGGGACTCGGGGGTCGGTCTCGACCATTCGGTGCGGACGGTGGACGAGGCGGCCAAGGTCGCGAGGGAGGACCTCAAGGCGGTCCTCGGCCTGATCCAGGCGCGGCACGTGGCCGGAGACCCGGAGCTGACGCGCTCGGCGCGTGAGATCGTGCTCGCCGAGTGGCGTGCCGACTCCCGGCGCCGCCTGGGCGAGTTGCGCGACGCCGCGGACAAGCGGGCGGAGGCGAGCGGCGAGCTGGCGTTCCTGCTCGAACCCGACCTCAAGGACTCCCGCGGCGGCATCCGCGACGTGCAGGCGATGCAGGCGGTGGCGGCGGCGTGGGTCGCCTCGGCGCCCGGCCCTCGGGTCCGTGAGGCATATGAGTTGCTGCTCGACGTCCGGCACGGTCTGCACCTGGTGACCGCCCGCGGCGCGGACAGGCTGGTGCTCCAGGAGCAGGACGCCGTCGCCGGGATGCTCGGGCTGCTCGACGCCGAGGCGCTGATGCGCAGGCTCGCCGAGGCCGCCAGGACGATCGGGCACGCCTTCGACGCCACCTGGCGCACCGTCGACCGGCTGCTCACCGGCCCCACCCCTCGTGGTCGCCGCCCGCTCGCCGACGGCGTCGTCGAGCACGGCGGAGAGGTCGTGCTCGCTCGCGGGGTGAACCCGCGCAAGGACCCGGTCCTGGTGTTGCGCGCCGCCGCCGCCGCGGCCGAGGCGGGGCTGCCGCTGGCGCCCGCCACGGTCACCACGCTGGCCGCCCAGTCGCCGCCGCTGCCCGTGCCCTGGCCGGACGAGGCGCGTGACGCGCTGGTGGCGCTGCTCGGGGCCGGCCGCGCGGCCGTGCCCGTCTGGGAGGAACTCGACCAGGCGGGAGTGCTGGTCCGCCTGCTGCCCGACTGGGAGCGGGTGCGGCACCGCCCGCAGCGCAATCCGGTGCACCGCTACACCGTCGACCGGCATCTGATCGAGGCCGCCGCGGGGGCCGCCTCGTTCACCCGCGAGGTCTCGCGGCCCGACCTGCTGCTCATCTCCGCGCTCCTGCACGACATCGGCAAGGGCTATCCCGGTGACCACTCCACCACCGGCGCCGTCGTCGCCCGCGACATCGGGACCCGGATGGGCCTGCCCCCGGCCGACGTCGACATCCTGGAGACCGTGGTCCGCCACCATCTGCTGCTGCCCGAGACGGCCACCCGCCGCGACCTGGACGACCCGGTGACGATCTCCCGGGTGGCCGAGGCCGTCGGCTCGCGTGAGGTCCTCGAACTGCTGGCGGCCCTCGCGGTGGCCGACGGCCACGCCACCGGGCCCGCCGCCTGGAACTCGTGGAAGGCCTCACTCGTCGCCGACCTGGTACGCCGGGTGCGTTCCGCGCTCTCGGGAACCCCGCTGCGTCCCGCGCCCTCGCTCTCGGTGGAGCAGGCTTCCCTCGCCCGCCACGGCGGCGGCGCCGTGCGCATCAACGGGGGAGCGGTCACCGTGGTCGCGCCCGACCGCGCCGGCCTGCTCTGGCGCGCGGCCGGGGTGCTGGCCGCGCACCGCATGGTGGTCCGCTCCGCGTCGGCGGCCTCGGCGGGTGCGACCGCCGTCATCGAGTTCTCGGTCGTTCCCGAGTACGGTTCGCCGCCCGACCCCGCGACGCTGGAGGCCGATCTGCGCCTCGTCCTGGCCGGTCGTCTCGACATCGAGCAACGCCTGGCCAGGAGGACCAGGTCGATGCGCCCGGCCCGGGTGCCGGTGGCGCCGCCGAGGGTGAACCTGGTGGACGACGCTTCCAACACCGCGACCGTCATCGAGGTGCGTGCCCATGACCGTCCGGGTCTTTTGTGGCGGATTGGTAGAGCATTTGGTGAATGTGGCCTTGACGTACGGGCCGCCCGTGTGGAGACTCTCGGCGCAGAGGCGGTGGACGTCTTCTACGTGGTCGACAGAGCCGGTCGCCCACTGACCGACGAGGTCCAGCGGGCACAGGTACGCGATCAAGTGCTTGCTGCCCTGCGGTAACCGTAAAAAATCGGTCCCTCGTCGCCTTCGTAACGATTGAAGGCCCTATGTCGGTTTTGCCGATTCTTGCTCGTGACCTTGTGGTGTGATGTTGTCCACTTGTGTCGTGATTGAGGGGTATCGAGAGCGGTGACTACGGCGACATCCGAGGGCGGGGGCGCTTCGGCACCCGACCGCGCTAAGCGGCCTGCCGCCCGCTTCGGCTTGAAGAACTGGCGCGTCCGTTCGCGTCTGACGGCCCTGATCCTGGTACCGACGGCGGTGGGCGTCGTACTCGCCGGCACACGGGTGGTGGCCTCCATCGACAGTGTGGCGGTCTACCAGCGGACCGCCGCCGCGGCGGAGTACTCCGGTGGACTCCGCGACCTCGCCCAGGCGCTCGGCCTGGAGCGTGACCGCGGTGCCTGGTCGTCGTTCCAGCCCACGAACAAGAGCCTGAAGGACAGCTCCGACGCGCAGCGGAAGACCGTGGACGCGCTGGTGAGGAAGGTGCGGCAGGAAGTCCAGGCGATCGACGACTCCTACGGAGCCAGAATCGTCGAGGCGGCCAAGAACGTGACCTACCAGCTGGACGGCCTTCCCGCGCTGCGTGCTCTGCCCGGTATCAACCGGATGGAACGATACAGTTTCATGATCGCTCCGTTGCTGACACTCCACGAGGAGCTCACGCTCGTCAGCGACGATCCGGAGATCGTCGGTAACACCCGCGCGCTCAGCGATCTGGCGTACGCCAAGGAGGAGGTCTCCAAGCAGCGCGCCCGGCTGCTGGCCGGTTACTACGCGCCCTCGCTCATCACCCCGCAGGAGATCGAGAAGTTCATCGCCTCCCGCTCCCGCATGGACGAGTACCAGGCGGACTTCGGCGTCGAGTCGACCCCGGCGAACGCGCAGCTTCTCGCTACCGCCCTGATCGACGAGAGGGTCCACCGAGCCGAGCTCACCAAGGCCAGGGTCATCGTGCTCGCCAGCAATCCCGCGCGCACCGGGCGGCTGCTGTCGAACTTCAACGAGGTCAAGCAGTGGTTCTCGGACAACGCCGTGGTCCTCGACCAGATGCGGAAGGTCGAGAACAAGGTCGCCGGCGACGTGGTGACCCGGGCCCGGGATCTTCAGGACGCCGAGCAGCGCAACGCGATCATCACCGCGGGGCTGATCCTGCTCCTGCTCCTGCTGGTGCTCGGACTCACGGTCGTCATCGCCCGCTCGATGGTGACGCCGCTGCGCCGCCTGCGCGCCGAGGCGCTGGAGGTCGCGAGCTTCAAGCTTCCCGAGATCGTGCGACGGCTCCGGGTCTCCGGCGACACCCGTGAGCCCGACCTCGACCTCATCCCGATCGACACCAGCGACGAGATCGGGGAGGTCGCCAGGGCCTTCGACGAGGTCCAGCGGCAGGCCGTCCGCCTCGCCTCCGAGGAGTCCGAGCTCAGGTCCAACATCAGCGCGATGTTCGTCAACCTGTCGCGGCGCACGCAGACCCTGGTCGAGCGGCAGATCTCGCTCATCGACGGTCTGGAGAAGGGCGAGGAGGACGGCCGCCGCCTGGCCGACCTGTTCAAGCTCGACCACCTGGCCACCCGCATGCGCCGCAACTCCGAGAACCTCCTGGTCCTCGCGGGTCACGAGCCGACCCGCAGGCGGAGCCAGCCGGCCAAGCTCGTCGACGTCGTCCGCGCCTCCCTGTCGGAGGTCGAGGACTACGAGCGGGTCCAGGTCAAGGTGCACCGTACGATCTCGGTCGCGGGCAGCGCCGCCAACGACATCGTGCACCTGGTCGCCGAGCTGGTGGAGAACGCCATCCAGTTCTCCCCCCGGGCGAGCCAGGTCGTGGTCTCCAGCAGCGTGATCGAGGGCGGCGGCGCGCTGCTCGCGGTGAGTGACCCGGGCATCGGCATGACCCACGAGGAACTGGTCGAGACGAATCGCCGGCTGGCCGACCCGCCCGTCGTCGACGTCTCGGTTTCGCGGCGCATGGGCCTGTTCGTGGTCGGCCGCCTCGCGCTGCGCCACGGCATCCGGGTCCAGCTGCGCCCGCAGGAGGGCGGCGGTCTCGTCGCCATGGTCCTGTTCCCGCCCGCGCTCGTCGTCCAGGCGACCCAGCCGGTGCAGACGCCCTCATGGGGTGGCGAGCAGGCCCCCTCGCAGGACCTCCTCGCCCAGCCGTCCACCACGGGTCGCCCGCCCGTTCAGCAGTTCTCGTACGGGCAGTCTCAGCCGGGGCTGGGACACACCCACCCCTCGTTCGAGCAGGGGCAGTCTCCGTTCGGGCAGGACCCGTTCGGACGGGATCCTTTCGGGCAGGCGTCGTTCGGACAGACCTCGTTCGGGCAGACGTCCGTGGATCTGCCTTCGTTCGGCTCCGCCGACCGCCCGGCCCAGGACTGGCCGGTTTCCTCCGAGGGAGGCGGTCAGCCCCTGCCCAAGCGCCAGGTCAACGGCAACGGTGCCCTTCCCGCCTCCGATTTCTCCGCCTGGAGCCAGTCCTCGTACGAGGAGACGACGGCGGAGGAGATGCCCACGGTGGGGGTCTCCTCGCTCGAAGCCGAGCAGGAGGAGTACCTGCCCATCTTCGCCTCGATCGAGTCCGCCTGGTTCCGCCGCGCCGAGGGGGCCGACGGGTCCGCCGGACCGGAGGGCGGGTCTTACGAGCCGGAGGAGCCGACGCCCCCGAACGGCATGCCGGCTCACGAGACACCGCGGACAAGAGAGCAGGTGGGGGCGGTGGCCGCCGAGCAGCCCGTTCCGGCGGAGGAGCCTGACAGCTGGAACACCCCGGCCGACGCGGGGTGGCGCGCCGCCCAGGCGGCGAGTGAACCTTCGCTCGGCGGGGTGACCGCGGCGGGGCTGCCCAAACGCACCCCCAAGGCGAACCTCGTACCCGGTACGGCCGCCGCCG
Organism: Streptosporangium sp. NPDC006930; assembly: GCF_040635605.1. Taxonomy (NCBI): domain Bacteria; kingdom Bacillati; phylum Actinomycetota; class Actinomycetes; order Streptosporangiales; family Streptosporangiaceae; genus Streptosporangium; species Streptosporangium sp. NPDC006930. The sequence continues at coordinate 432,600 of NZ_JBEYID010000003.1, forward strand.
TACCGGTCAGCCCCATGCCGCCTATGTCGCCGGACAGGGTGCGCAACCGTCTGTCGAGCTTCCAGCAAGGCGTACGGCGGGGCCGCGCCGAAGTAGTCGAAACCACCACCAGAAGCCTGGTTGACGAGGAGGAAGGCTCGTGACGACCCTGAGTCATGAGGCACGCAGGTTCGACTGGCTGATCACCGAGTTCGTCCGCGGCACGCCCGGTGTCGCGCACGCGGTGTGCGTCTCCGCCGACGGGCTGAGGATCGCCAGTTCCGAGGGGTTTCCGCCTGACAGGGCGGATCAGCTCGCCGCGGTCGCGGCGGGACTGCTCAGCCTGACGGTGGGTGCCTCGCGGGTGTTCGAGGGAGGCTCCGTCACCCAGACCGTGGTCGAGATGGAGCGTGGCCTGCTGCTGGTCATGGCGATCAGCGACGGCTCCGTGCTCGCCGTGCTCGCCTCCCCCGACTGCGACATGGGTCTGGTGGCGTACCAGATGACCCTGCTCGTCGACAGGGCGGGACAGGTGCTCACCCCGGCGCTCCGTGCCGAGCTGCAGTCTTCCCGGGGCCGGTGATGACCGCGCTCCCGATCGGTCTCATCACGGGAGAGGCTCGTGCTCGGGATTGACGGAACCGGGGACGACGAGCCTCTGTTCCGCCCGTACGCCGTGACCGGTGGCAGGTCGGAGCCTCGTTTCCACCTGGCGCTGGAGGCGCTGGTCTCCTCCTCCTTCATCATGGAGGAGGACCTGGCGCTGCTCACTCCCGAACAGGATGCGATCATCAGGCTCTGTCGTTCGTATCGTTCGGTCGCCGAGATATCGGCTCTACTGAAGGTTCCGCTCGGCGTGGCCCGCGTGCTGGTGGCCGATATGGTCGACGAGGGCTTCGTCCGTATCCACCAGCCGCATCTCAACGAGGGACAACCGGACCTCAACATGCTCGAAAGGGTTCTCAGTGGACTTCGCAGGCTCTAGCCAGAGTGGCCTGACGTCAACGAAGATCGTTGTCGCGGGCGGGTTCGGTGTCGGCAAGACCACGTTCGTGGGTTCGGTGTCGGAGATTCTGCCGCTGACCACGGAGGCGGTGATGACCGACGCCAGCGCCGGGATCGACGACCTCGGGCTGACTCCCCACAAGACGACCACCACGGTCGCGATGGACTTCGGCCGGCTCTCACTGGACCGTGACCTGATCCTGTACCTGTTCGGTACGCCGGGTCAGCACCGGTTCTGGTTCATGTGGGACGACCTGGTCCGCGGCGCGATCGGCGCGGTGGTTCTGATCGACACCCGTCGGCTCGCCGACGGCTTCCCGGCGATCGACTACTTCGAGGAGGCCAAGCTTCCGTTCGTGGTCGGTGTCAACGGCTGGAACGGGGAGTTCCCGCACCAGGAGGAGGAGGTGCGGGAGGCGCTGACGCTGGCTCCGCACATTCCCGTCGTGCGGACCGACGCCCGCTCCCGCGACTCCGTCAAGCGCACGCTGATCACTCTGGTCGAGCATGTTCTGCGGGTCCGCACGGCCTATGGGACGTCCGCGTAGTCCGGCGTTTTCTCCGGGACGGTCCCGTGCTCGGCGGGGTCGTCTCCGGAGAAGGGGGCCGGGTCTTCCCCGGCGGGGCGTGAGCCGGGAGTCGTCATCCCGGCACCCACTCCTTCCAGGTTATTTTGTTGGCGTCGATCCATTTCTGGGCCGCCTGGGTGGCGCCGAGGCCGTTGTCGGTCATGTCGTTCGCCACCGCGTTCTGCTGCTCGCTCGTCCAGTTGAAGTTTCTGACCAGTTCGTAGGCCCTGCCGCCGGTGTCGGCGAACCGCCTGCTCACGATCTTGTCGAGCAGGTACGGCGGGTAGTCGCACCTGATCCTGGCGGGGTCGGTGTCGCAGCCGATCGCGTACGGCGGAAGGTTGACCTTCGCCAGTTTGATCTGGCTGAAAAGCCAATGTGGCTCGTAGAAGTACATCAGCAGCGGGGTCCGGTTGCGGGTCGCCCGCTTGGCCGCGTCGATCAGCGCTTTCTCGCTGCCCGCGTAGACGACCCTGTAGTGGAGGCCGAGGTTGCGGACCAGGGCCTCGTCGTTGGTGACATGCGAGGGATCCCCGTCGAGCAGTTGACCTAAATTACCGGATTTGTCGGTTTTAAAGAGGTGTGCGTACTTATTGAGCTGTCGCCAGTCGGTGATCCCGGGATACTCGTCCGCCATCCACTGGGGGACGTACCAGCCGATGACCCCCGTGGGGCCGCTCCTTCCCGCGGAGACCGCGACCTTCTTCTCCTCGATGTAGGTCTGCTTCAGGGCCTGGTGTCCCCAGTTCTCCACGATCACGTCCACCGTGCCCTTCCCCAGGCCCTCCCAGGACTGGGGCGGGTCGAGCCTCACCGTCTCCACCCGGTAGCCGAGCTCCTGGGTGAGCAGGTGGCCGATGACCGCGGCGCTCGCCTCGGAGCCCGCCCACCCGTTGACGGCGATCCTCACGGTTTCGCCGTCGGATGCCCGGGGCGCGGGTGCGGCCGCCTCCTGGGTGCAGGCGGCGAGTGGGAGGAGCAGTACGGTGAGCGCCAGCAGGACGCGGACGGTCGAGCGGGAGCCGCGAACCTGACGCGCGGCGTCGCCGGGTGTGGCCACGGTCTCCTCCAGGGCTCGCCACCCGGACTCGGCGGACCGAGGGCACGGGGGGCACGGTGGGAACTACCGATGCAGGGGGTCAAGATATGGCGCGGATATGGTGGATCACAATGTCACGCTCGTTGGGATGCCTGCATCGCCCCCGTTTGGAACGATACAAACGACCATAGGGGTCTGGAAGTTCCTAATAAGATTATTCGGCTGACCGCATCCGGAGTTCCAGTCGTAGCTGGAGCTCCGGATGCGGTCCCTGCTTCACCACGAATACGCATCTATAGAGCTGCGTTCGCTTGGCCCCACCGGTTGATATGTGCTCGAATTGCCGAGAACCACAGGAAATTCGGCCAGGGGGTTCATCCACCGAGAGGGCAGCGTTCGGTGAGTACACACGAGATCCAGGGCGCGGGCAGCCGTCTGCGCCTGCGGAACTGGCGGGTGCGCCGTCGCCTCGTCGCGCTCGTTCTGGTGCCCTCCATCGCCGCGGTGCTGCTCGGCGGTGTCCAGGTGTTCGCCTCGCTGCGCGCAGCGGGCGACTACCAGCGAGTCAACGACCTCGCCCGGCTCTCCGCCCGCGTCGGCGCGCTCACTCATGAGCTGGCCGAGGAACGCGATCGCACCGCCTGGTTCATCGCCCTCGGCCGCCCTGAGGGCGGCGTAAGGAACATAAAAGCCCAGATGGACCTGGTCGACGGCTCCGCGGCGCGTGTCCGCGAAAGCGGCTCGCTGCTCGGTGAGGGGGTGAGCGGACGTACCAGGGAAGAGGTCGAGACCGCGATCACCCGTCTGGACGACCTTTACCTGCTGCGTGAGCAGGCACTGAAGTCGACGCTGCTGCCCGACGCGACCATCGCCGCCTACTCCCTGGTCATCGCCGACCTGCTCTCCCTGCACGACGAACTCGGCAAGGGCAGCGCCGACGACGTCCTCTTCGGCCAGGCGCTCACCCTGGACGCGCTCGCCCGCGCCAAGGAGGCACTCTCCCTCCAACGGGCGCTGCTCGCGGTGGTGCTCGTGGCGGGACGGTTCGAGCAGGGACAGATGGAGCAGTTCCTCGGCGCGATCTCCATCGAGCGTAACGAGCGCAAGACCTTCGCCGCCGAGGCCGGAAGCAGAGACCGCCGCCTCTTCGACGAGACCGTCAACGGCCGCAGCGCCGAACGCGCCGCCCTCATCCGCGAGCTGGTCCTGCTCCGTGCTGCCTCCGGCAACTCGCTGAGGGGTCTGGACCTGGAGCGGAAGGACGACGCCAAGGAGTGGTACGACGCGGCCACCGTCACCATCGGCCACATGCGCGAGGCCGAGGAGCGGCACGCCCAGGTCATCGTCGCGCGCAGCCAGCGGCTCGGCGACGACGAGCAGAACCGTGCCCTGATGGTCGCCGCGGCCGTCGCCGCCCTGATGGCGCTCGTGCTGGTGGTCACCATCTGGGTGGTGCGCTCGCTGGTCAGGCCGCTGCGGCGGTTGCGCAGGGAGGCCCTGGAGGTCGCGGGGGAGAGGTTGCCCGCGTACGTCCAGCGGGTTCGCGAATCGCACGGTGGGAACGGTGAGAGCATGGTCGCCGACGTGTCACCGATCGGGGTACTGTCGCGTGACGAGATCGGCGAGGTCGCCAGGGCGTTTGACGAGGTCCATCGGGAGGCGGTTCGGCTGGCGGGGGAGGAGGCGAGGCTGCGCAACACCGTGAACGCGATGTTCGTCAACCTCTCCAGGCGGAGCCAGACCCTGGTGGAACGCCAGCTCACCCTGGTCGAGCGGCTGGAGCGCGGTGAGCGCGACGACCAGCGGCTGGCGGACCTGTTCAAGCTCGACCACCTCGCCACCCGTATGCGCCGCAACAGCGAGAACCTGCTCGTCCTCGCCGGGCAGGAGGTGGCGCGGCGCTGGAGGCAGCCGGTCGAGCTGATGGACGTGGTCAGGGCCTCGCTGTCGGAGGTGGAGAACTACGAGCGGGTGACGAACCGGGTCCGGGCGGAGGTCGCCGTCGCGGGCCCCGCGGTGAGCGACGTGGTCCACCTGTTCGCCGAGCTGATCGAGAACGCCGTCTCGTTCTCGCAGCCGACCACGAGGGTCACGGTGTCCGACAGCCGGATCGACGGCGGTGGTGTGATGGTGTCGGTGACCGACAAGGGCATCGGCATGACGCTCGACGAGCTCTCCGAGGCCAACTGGCAGCTGGCGAACCCGCAGGCCGCCGACGCCTCGGTCGCCCGCCACATGGGCCTGTTCGTCGTCAGCCGCCTCGCGTTCAAGCACGGTATCCGCGTCCAGCTCCGCCCGCAGGACTCCGGTCTGGCCGCGATGGTCCTGCTCCCGGAGTCGCTTCTCGTCCTGCCGCCCATCGGGGAACAGGTGCACGGTCCCTCGGCCGCCTTCGGCGGTACGCCACCGAGCGCGGGGCTTCCCGCCGGTGTGGTCGGCTTCCCGCAAGGCGAGACCGGTCACCTGTTCCCCGGTGAGGCGCCCGATTCGCCCGACTCGCCGTTCCCGCACCGAGGGATTCCCGTGTTCGCGGCGCCCACGGTCACGCAGGCACCTTTCACCGAAGAGGGCGAGTCGGACGCGACCGAGCGGAACGTGTGGAACCCGCCCGCGGAGCGGTTCCGTCCTCCGGGGGAGCGAGGGGAGTTCCCGCAGCCGCCCCCCGGCCTGTTCGACCCTCTTCCAGGACCGTCCGACCTCCTCGCCGGCGAGGTCCCGGCTGAGCGGGAGGACGACTTCCTGCCGATCTTCGCCGCGGTCGAGTCCGCCTGGTTCCGGATCGCCGATCCCTCCGGGGACTCCGGTGCGGAGACGGCCCACCCCGAGGCGGGCGCCGCTCCCGGTGACTCCGCGCCGGAGGATTCGCCGGCCGAGCCGGAACCGTGGACCTCGCCCGGTGACAGCGGCTGGCAGGCCGCGCAGGCGGTGAGCGCTCCGGCGCACGGCGGTACGACCGAGGCAGGCCTGCCCAGACGCACCCCCCGGGCCAACCTGGTCCCCGGCTCGGTCGCGCCGCTCGCGCAACCCGAGCCGTCCCCCGCGCCGGACGTGCCGCGCCTCTCGCCGGAACAGGTGCGCAGCCGCATGTCGAGCTTCCAGGAGGGTGTGCGCAGGGCACGCAACGAGCTCCCGGACAGGGAGGGGTAGCGTGCGGGCCGACAACCGGGACCAGGGGCGGGAGCTTCACGACGGCCGAGCCTCCTCGTGGCAGGAGCGGTGGGACGACACGCCTCGGTACGGGTTTTCCGCCGGGGCGCGGGGATACGGCTCGCCGGAGGAGAGGCCGGGGTTCGTGCCGTTCGTCGGCGCGGCCGGTGCCGGGGCGCGGGGATACGAGGCTCAGGAGGAGACGGCCGGGGCCGGAGCCCGGCGGGACGGGCGTTTCGGATACGCGTCCGAGGACGAGGACGACGAGCCGGCCGAGGAGGAGAGCTCGCTGATCCGGATGTACGCGGTGACCGGGGGGCGGGTCGTCCCGAGTTCCAAGCTCGCCATGGAGGCACTCGTCTCGACCACGACCACGGCCCCGCTCGGCCTCTCCTATATCCGGGAATATCGTTTCATCAGTGATCTGTGCCGAAGTATCCGCTCGATCGCCGAGATATCCGCTCTTTTGGGTGTCCCTCTCGGCGTCACCCGCGTCCTGGTCTCAGACATGGAGTCCGAAGGGCTGGTGCGGATCCACCACCCCCGGGTCAGCGCGGCGGGTCCCGGGCCCGACCTCCTCGAACGCGTACTCAACCACCTCAAGGAATAGGCCCGTTCCTCGCACGTGTCGCGTCTCGCGGAGATCCGGTACGGGTGCGGAACGCGGGACAGGAGGCGTCCCGCGTCAGGCGGAGCGGACGCCGGTCTCAGGCGAGCCACCAGCGGGCGGCGACGAGCTCGGCCACCAGGGTCTCGGTCAGGAGCGCCACGTCGGGGTCGTCGTCATGGAGGTAGCGGACGGAGGCCTTGGCGCCGGGAAGCTCGCCGCCGACCGTCAGGACGGTGGAGCCGCGCTGCCGGATCCAGTCCATGGCCTGCTCGTCGTAGCGGGAGCCGGGGAAAAGGATGGCGCGGTAGTCGAGGGTCTTGGTGAGGTAGACGTCCACGTGGGCCCAGTCACCGGTCTCGCACGCGTCGGCCGCCCTGCGGGGCCCCTCGCGGAACATCAGGGCCGACTGCTCGGCCGAGGACAGGTGCTCGGCGGGAGCGATCGTGTAGACGCCGTTCGGGCCGTCGAGCAGCGTCGCGGCCGACTCCAGCCACTCGTCGCGACGGTCGAGCAGGTCGGTGGTGGCCTCGGCCGTACGGCGGATCAACCCGGGCACGTCCCTGCCCGGTGCGGTGAGACGCTCGCCGAGTGCGAGGAGCAGGGCGAGGGTGTGCTGGAAGGTCCGGCAGGAGACACCGCCGCGCTCCTCGCCCGCCACCATCGGGACCACCAGGTCCGCGCCCTCGGTGACGGCCGAGTCCGGGTGGTTGGTCAGCGCGAGGACGAAGGACCGGCCCCGGTGGCGGGCGACCGCGTCCAGGGTCTCCCGGCTGCCGCCGGTGGCGGAGATGGCGACCACCAGGATGTCGGGGCTCGGCGGGTAGGACGCCGCGGCGGAGGCGTACTCGGCCACGGCGTCGATCCCCGCGGCCCGCAGGCGCAGCGCGGCCACCTGGGCGGCGTACCGGGAGCTGCCCATGCCGAGGAGGAGCACCCGCCGGATCCCGGAGGGAATCCCAGCGAAGGGATCGCCCGCCTCCAGGGTGCCGGCGAGGGCGGCCAGTGCGGCGGGCTTGGCCTCCAGGTCGGCGAGGTACAGGTCGGGAATCACGGGGTCTCCTTCGTGGTGAACAGCGGGTTCGCCGAGATCAGCGGTATCGGGAGCGCAGCACGCCCATCGGGGCGTAGCGCCAGCGGGGAAGATGCCTGGCCGCGTAGACGAGCTCGCGGCACTCCTGCTCGATCTCGAAGGGGCGCAGCAGGGAACGGTCCAGGAGGGCGGCGTGCCCCAGCTCTTCCAGCCGCCTGAGGTAGGCCGACTCCAGGACGGCACGGGCCGTGGCGGACCACCCGGCGATCATCGCGGGGTCCGCGTCGCGGCGCCTGATCGCGACCTGGCCGACGTGTTCGAGGCTCGTGGTGAGCTGGGCGAGGTCGCGGGCCGCGGGCTGGAAGGGGTCGGCGCCCGCGACGGTCGGGTTGCCGTCGAAGTCGATCACCGCGTAGCCGTCCCGCCAGCGCAGGATCTGGCCGACGTGCAGGTCCCCGTGGATGCGGATCAACGGGGTGGCCCTCACCCGGGCGAGGGGCGCCAGCTCGGCGCGGAGCGCGTCGGCGCGCTCCGCGAGCCAGTCGCCGTCCTCGCCGTCGGTCAGCGCGAGTGCCTCCTCCAACGCCTCGCCCGCCCGGAGTGACCACGGGCTCTCTCCCGCCCGTACGGCGTCCGCCTGCCTGACGGGGGTGGGGAAGGTCGCGGAGGGGGTCGCCATCGCCGCGTGCAGGTCGGCGGCGAGGACGCCCAGGTCGGTGGCGAAGGAGGTGCCGCGCGAGACGGCCTCGTCGACGCACCACTCCCAGCCGTCAGCGGCCCCGGGCAGGTACGCGGTGACCAGGGCGAGCAGCAGCTCGGAGCCGTCGTCGGCGCGCCGGGAGACGGACGCGTACGGCGTCGCGGTCGCGGTGAAACCGACTGACGTGAGGTGCGCGAACATGTCGGGTGTGGGGTGGGGGAGCGGTGCGGGCGGGGTGAGCCATTTCACAACGACCTTCTCGCCGACGACCACCGAATGGTTGGTCTGATCGACCTCGAACCCTCGTTCGACCTCCGCCCTCGATGACAATTGAGTGTCGATTGAGGAAAGAGTAGTGATCGTTACGGGGAGTGAGTGGAATCTCCGTACGCCGAATTGATCAGGGATATCGCAGGTCAGAGCCTCGACGAGCTCGCTGGTCCGCCCGTCGCCGGCCCGGGGAACCGTGTCGATCCGGCGCCAGATTGAAGCTGGATTTAACAAACGGACCAAACTCTCCAGTGGTGATGTCGGTGGAAGTCTTGCTCAAGTTAATGTTGACTGCAACACTCCTGCTTTGGTCCGCCGTGTCCCTTACGGCCGGTCTACCCCACTTACACTGAATTCTGGAGGAGTAGCGGTCGTGTCCCGCACCCGGTACACCCGTCGTCTTCCGGCCGCCGCCCTGGCCGCCGGTCTCGCACTCGCAGTCTCGGCATGTGGCGGGGAGGCCGCGGACTCCGCCGCGCCCGCCGCCGGTGCCTCGACGGCGCAGCTCAACCCCAACGCGGACCTTTCCAAGCAGAGCATCACCATCTCTGTCTGGACAGGCTATACGCCCGAGGACCTGCCCCAGAGGATCAAGGACAACCTCAAGACGACCCTCAAGGTGACGGAGCACGCCACCAACGAGGATGTCATGGCGAAGCTCACCAGCGGCGCCGACACCGGCATCGACGTGGCCTTCGTCTCCGGCCAGTACGCCCAGGCGCTCAACGAGGCCGGACTGCTCGAGCAGCTCAGCCCCGAGCTGATCCCCAACCTCGCGAACCTCTACCCCGAGGCCAAGGAGCTGTCCTACGACAAGGGCAACGTCTTCTCGGTTCCCTATACCTGGGGCACCACGGGCATCTGCTACCGCACCGACCTGGTGAAGACCGCTCCGACGAGTTGGAACGATATTCTCAACCCGCCGGCGGACGCGGTGAAGAAGGTCACGATGATGACCACCGAGCGCTGGCTCGCCCTTCCCGCCATCAAGGCACTCGGCTACTCGGTCAACACCAGGAGCGACGAGGAGCTCGCCAAGGTCAAGGCGAAGCTTGAGGAGGCCAAGCCGAAGCTGCTCAAGTACGAGGACGTCACCTTCGGCGACATGCTCAAGAGCGGCGAGGCCGTGATGGTCGAGGCGTGGGACGGCTGGTGCCCGACCACCGAGAAGAACATCAAGTTCGTGGTGCCGAAGGAGGGCAGCGACCTGTGGGTGGACACCATGGTCGTGCTGAAGTCCTCCAAGAACAAGGAGGCGGGACACGCCTTCATCAACTACATCCTGGACCCGAAGGTCCACGCCTGGGCCGCGGAGAACATCCTCTACAAGGTCCCGAACAAGGCCGCGATGGACGCGCTGGACCCCAAGCTCAAGGCTGACAACGCCCCGCTGCAGATGAGCCCCTCCGACCTGCTCAAGGGCGAGTCGATCATCGACCTGGGCGAGGACTCGGCCAAGTTCACCCAGCTCGCGACCGAGGTCACGGCGAAGCAGTGACACGTTCCGCCGTTTCCGGCGCGTCCGCGAGATCGCGGGCGCGCCGGTCGCGTGCCCTGGGAAGGTTCGTCTTCCTGGGACCCGGCCTGATCTACCTGCTCGTCTTCCTGCTGGTACCGCTCGCCCTGCTCATCAGCTTCACGATCTTCCGCAGGGGCCGGTTCGGCGGGGTGGTCTACGAGGTCACCGGGAAGAACTTCACCCGGCTGCTCGACCCGCTCTATCTGGAGATCGTGCTCGGCTCGCTGAAGCTGGCCACGATCGCGACGCTGATCGCCCTGCTGGTGGGCTATCCGACGGCCTATCTCATCGCCCAGCTCCCGCGGAAGTGGAAGACGATCGCCCTGGTGGCGATCGTGCTGCCGTTCTGGACCAACTTCCTGGTCCGCATCTACGCCTGGATCATCCTGCTGAGCGGTCCGGGCCTGGTCAACAGCACGCTGATGGACCTGGGGCTGATCGACAGCCCGCTGGAACTGCTCTACAACCAGGGCACCATCGTCACCGGCCTGATCTACTCGTACCTGCCGCTGATGGTCCTGCCGCTGTACGCGGCGATCGAGAAGCTCGACCCGCAACTGCGCGAGGCCTCGGCGAACCTCGGCGCCTCACCCGCGCGCACGTTCGTGTCGGTGACGCTGCCGCTCACCCTGCCGGGGGTGCTCACCGGCTGCCTGTTCGTCTTCGTGCCGAGTTTCGGCAACTTCGTCATCCCCGAGCTGCTCGGCGGCGGCCGTTCCATCATGGTCGGCAACCTGATCAGGGACCAGTTCCTCAAGGCACGCGACTGGCCGTTCGGGTCCACCCTCGCGCTGGCGCTGATCGCCGTGCTGATCGTCCTGCTGCTCCTGCAGGCCTGGAGTACCCGACGTGCGTAGATCACGCCTGCTGTACGTCCCCTTCTGGGTGACCTACGTCTTCCTCTACACGCCGATCGTCGTGCTCGTCGTGATGTCGTTCAACGCGGGCGAGTCCCCCTACGTCTACGAGGGCTTCAGCCTGGACTGGTACGGCGTCCTCGCCGGAAACGCCAAGATCCGCGAAGGGCTGGTCAACACCCTCATCGTGGCCACGGGCTCCACCGTGCTCGCCACGGTGCTCGGCACCCTGCTCGCGGTGGGCCTGGCCAGGCACACCAGGTCGCGGACGCTGGACGCGCTCGGCGTGCTGCCCGCGATCCTGCCCGACCTGGTGCTCGCCATCGGGCTGCTGGTGTTCTACGCCACGATCAAGTCGACCCTCGGGCTGCACTCGGTGCTGCTCGCCCACACGGTGTTCGGCATGGCGTTCGTGACCGCCGTGGTCCGCACCCGGCTCACCGGCGCCGACACCTCACTGGAGGAGGCGTCCAGAGACCTGGGGGCGACGCCGTTCACCACGTTCCTGCGGGTGACGCTGCCGCAGCTGGCGCCGGGCATCATGGCGGGCGCGCTGCTGGCGTTCACCCTCTCGATCGACGAGTTCGTCATCGCGTACTTCACGGCGGCGCCCACCACGCCGACCCTGCCCATCGTCATCTACTCAATGGTCCGCTTCGGGGTCACCCCCGAGATCAACGCGCTGGCCACGCTGCTGCTGCTGGTGAGCTTCACCGCGGTCATCGTGACCCAGCGGATGACCCGACTGACGGAGTCGCTGTCCTAATGCTGAAGATCACAGGTGTCAGCCGCCGGTTCGGCGACGTCACGGCGCTGTCGGACGTCTCCCTGGAGATCCGGCAGGGCGAGTTCTTCGCGCTGCTCGGCCCCAGCGGCTGCGGCAAGACGACGCTCCTGCGGATCCTGGCGGGCTTCGAGACACCCGACGAGGGCTCCGTCACGCTCGACGGCGACGACCTGCTCGGCCAGGCGGCCCACCGCCGCCCGGTCAACCTGATGTTCCAGTCGTACGCGCTGTTCCCGCACATGAACGTGGCGAAGAACGTCGCCTACGGCCTGGAGAGGGAGAGGCTGGGCAGGGCGGAGATCCGCCGCAGGGTCGATGAGGTACTGGAGAAGGTCGGGCTGGACGCCATGGCCGGGCGCAGACCGCATCAGCTCTCCGGCGGCCAGCGCCAGCGGGTCGCGCTCGCCCGCGCGATCGTGAAGCGGCCGCGCCTGCTGCTGCTCGACGAGCCGCTGTCCGCGCTGGACAAGAAGGTGCGCGCGGAGATGCAGCTGGAGCTCAAGCGGCTGCAGAACGAGGTCGGCATCACCTTCGTCGTGGTCACCCACGACCAGGAGGAGGCGATGTCCCTGGCCGACAGGATCGCGGTCTTCAACGCCGGCTCGGTCGAGCAGGTGGACGCCCCGGTGGAGCTGTACGAGCGCCCGCGCACCCCGTTCGTCGCCGACTTCGTGGGGGCGAACAACATCTTCCCCGGCAGGGCCTGCTCGGTCGGCCTGGCCGGCGACGGGCTCGGCATACTTCCGGGGGTCTCGAACCTGCCCGACGGCACGCCCGCGCTGCTCGCCGTACGGCCGGAGCGGCTCAGGATCGGGAGCGAGGGGGTGCTGCGCGGCGAGGTCGTGGACGTGAGCTTCTTCGGCGGCGTCTCGCACGTGTCGGTTCAGGTGGGCGGGCGCTCCACGCCCGTCCTGGTGGCCACCCCGGGGGCCACGCAGGTGCGGGCGGGTTCCGTCGTCGCGCTCGGCTGGGCGGACGGGGACGGAGTGCTGATCCCTCAATGAGAAGACTTGAGCGGGTTTTTCGTCGCGGTCCTGGCGTAGGCGAGGATGAGTTCCGCCGCCTCCTGCGGGCCGATAACCGGGTGGCGGGCCGTTATGCGGTAGCCGTACGCGTCTTCGAGCGCGACCAGGTTGCGGGCGATGGGCAGGGAGTCACCCGACAGCCTGAAGGTCTCCAGGGCGGCCCCGGTGTCGAGGATGCTCTGGTAGAGCGAGACCTGGCGGTCGTAGAGGGTGGTCAGCAGGAGGGCGTACATCCTGTTGCGGGCCGCGGCGCCGCCGAGTTCGTTGAGCAGCCGGACGTCCGGATCGTCCGGGCCGTGCGGCAGCCCCGAGCGGATGGTCACGACGAGCTTCTCCGCGGGGTCGCGCATCCCGCTGATCCGCTTGAGTCTCTGCTCGTAGAAGCGTTCCATCCCGGCGTGGTGGGCGTCGACGAGCAGCTCGCTCAGGCGCGGGTAGTGGTAGAGGACCGCTCCGGACGTGAGACCGGCCTCCTCGGCGACGTGGTTGAGATGCACCCCCTCGGTGCCGTGCCGGACGATCGCCCGGTGTGCGGCCGCGATGAGATCCAGGCGCCGGTCCGCCCGTCCCTTGCGCGTCATACTCCCCCGTTCGTTGAAAACCACGCTCTGTGCCGGGGTCCATAGTGGCCCTTTCCCAGCGTTTTTACCAGCCGAGAATTGAATCATTCCTAAAGAGCCGCAACCCCCTAGACGCAAGGAGGCGTGATGTCGCTCACGATCCTGTTCATGCCGGAGAGTGCCTACGGGCCCACGAACAACTGCATCGGCATCGGTGACATTCTTCGTAAGCGCGGTCATCGAGTCGTTTTCGCAGCTGAGGCCTCATGGAAGGGGAAATTGGAGGCCCTCGGATTCGAGGAGGACCTTGTCGATCTCGCGCCGCCCTCCGAAGAGGAGCAGGACGCGGGGCAGTTCTGGAAGGACTTCATCAGGGACACCGCCCCTGAATACAGGAAGTCGACGCTGGAACAGCTGGAGACGGTCACCAAGCCGATCTGGGACGCGCTTATCGACGGCGCCAAGTACTGCGAGCCTCAACTGAAGGCGATTATCGAGCGCGTCCAGCCGGATGTCATCGTCGAGGACAATGTCATCGCCTTCCCCGCGCTGGTGACGGCGGGCAAGCCGTTCGTCCGCATCGTCTCCTGCAACCCGCTGGAGGTGCGCGGCGAGGGCGTCGCTCCGGTCTTCTCCGGGCTTCCCGCCGACGACCGCTCCGAGTGGGACGCCTTCAACGCCGAGTACGACCGCACCCACCGCGAGATCTGGACGGCCTTCAACGAGTGGGTCGTCGAGCAGGGCGCCCCCTCGCTGCCGGACCTGGACTTCATCCACGAGGGCGACCTCAACCTGTACGTCTTCCCGGAGATCGCCGACTACACCGACGCCCGGCCGCTGGGCGACTCCTGGCACCGCCTGGACTCCTCGGTGCGCGAGACGGACGAGAGCTTCGAGCTCCCCGACTCGCTCGCCGGCCAGGAGGGGCCGCTGGTCTACTTCTCGCTCGGCTCGCTCGGTTCGGCGGACGTCGGCCTCATGCAGCGGGTCATCGACGTGCTGGCCACCACCCCGTACCGCTTCATCGTCTCCAAGGGCCCGCTGCACGAGGAGATCAAGCTGGCCGACAACATGTGGGGCGCCGAGTTCGTCCCGCAGACGAAGATCATTCCGCTGGTCGACCTCGTCATCACGCACGGCGGCAACAACACCACCACCGAGGCGCTGCACTTCGGCAAGCCGATGATCCTGCTGCCCCTGTTCTGGGACCAGTACGACAACGCGCAGCGCGTCGACGAGCTCGGCTACGGTGTGCGCCTGTCCACCTACGGCTTCTCCGACGAGGAGCTGACCGGTGCGCTGGAGCGGCTGCTGGGCGACACCGCGCTGCGCGAGCGCCTGGCCGCCGCGGGTGAGGAGATCCGCGGCAGGGACGGCCTGCGCAAGGCGGCCGACCTGATCGAGCGGGCAGGGGCCTGATCGCTTTTCGCATCACCACGACAAGGGAAGTTCCATGGGCAAGTTGATCAATCCGGCGACCGGCGACCTCCTGCGGGAGGTGGCCGAGACCTCGATCGAGGAGGTGGCCGCCGCCGTGCGGCGGGCCCGCGCGGCGTTCGAGGAGTGGAGCACGGCGACCCCGGCTGAACGGTCCAGGGTGTTGCTGCGCTTCGCCGACCTCGTCGAGGCCGACGCGGAGGAGCTCACCCGGCTGGAGGTCATCGAGACCGGCAAGCCCGCGGCGGTCTTCCGCGACGGCGAGCTGCCGTTCGCGGCCGACAACCTCCGCTTCTTCGCCGGTGCGGCCCGCTCCCTGGACGGCACCGGCGCGGGGGTGCTCAGCTCCGGCTACACCTCGGTACTGGTACGCCGCCCGGTCGGGGTCGTCGGATCGATCGCCCCCTGGAACTTCCCCCTGGTCATGGCGGTATGGAAGATCGGCCCCGCTCTGGCGGCGGGGAACGCCGTGATCATCAAGCCCGCCCCGCAGACCCCCGGCACCACGCTCAGGATGGCGCGGCTGTTCGCCCGAGCCGGCGCGCCCGACGGTCTGCTCCAGGTCGTCCTGGGCGACGCGGAGGTTGGCGAGGCCCTCGTCACCGACCCCGGCGTCGACATGGTGAGCGTCACGGGCTCCACCGCGACCGGCCGCGCCGTCATGCGCGGCGCCACCGGCTCTCTGAAGCGGGTCCACCTGGAGCTCGGCGGCAAGGCGCCGGCGCTGGTTTTCGGCGACGCGGACCTGTCCGAAATGGCGAGGGGCGTCGCGATGGGCGCCACCTACAACACCGGCCAGGACTGCACCGCCGCGACCCGGGTCTACATCTCCCGCGACGTGTACGAGGAGTCGGTCGAGGCGCTGCACGCGACGCTGGCCCAGATCACGGTGGGCGACCCCTGGGACCCGGCCACCGACATCGGTCCGCTGATCTCCGCCGCGCACCGCGACCGCGTGCACGGCTTCGTCGAGCGCGCCGTGGCGGCGGGCGCCTCGGTGCTCCACGGCGGTGTCCCGCTCGAAGGGCCCGGTTTCTACTACCCGCCCACACTGATTTCGGGCGCGGCGCAGGACAGTGAGATCGTTCAGGGAGAACTTTTCGGTCCGGTGCTCGTGGCCCTGCCCTTCGACGGTGAGGACGAGGCGGTACGGCTCGCCAACGACACTCCCTACGGCCTGGCCTCCTCGGTCTGGTCCAGGGACGTGGCGAGGGCGCTGCGCGTCTCGCACCGGCTCGACGTGGGCGTGACCTGGGTGAACGACCATCTGCCCATCGCGTCCGAGGCGCCGCACGGCGGTGTCAAGGGAAGTGGCTTCGGTAAGGACATGAGTCAGGAGGCGGTTCAGGAATACTCTGTGACCCGCCATCTGATGATCAAACATCAGGCTCCGGAGGTGAGGGATTCCTTCCGACCAGCCTGACGGCTTTGATGCCGCATGTCCCTTTTGTGGGGATATATCCGCACTTACTCCATTCGAAGTGACATAAAGGATGTGCTCAAATTGCTTCCGCCGCTTCCAAATCCGGCGAGGGGTTACGTAGGCCAGTGATGACACAAGACCGCCGGAGCCACCGCGCGTCAGGGGTGG
Organism: Streptosporangium sp. NPDC006930; assembly: GCF_040635605.1. Classification (NCBI taxonomy): domain Bacteria; kingdom Bacillati; phylum Actinomycetota; class Actinomycetes; order Streptosporangiales; family Streptosporangiaceae; genus Streptosporangium; species Streptosporangium sp. NPDC006930. The sequence continues at coordinate 448,725 of NZ_JBEYID010000003.1, forward strand.
GCAGTCGACTCCTGCCGGCGAACTGGCGCGTGCGTCCCCGTCTGGTCGCGCTGATCCTGCTCCCGACCGCCGCGGCCGTACTTCTCACCGGCCTCCAGCTCACCACGGCCCTGTCCACGGCCGACGGATACCGCCGGATGAGCCAGGTCGCCGGGCTGGTCGATTCGCTCGGCACCCTCTCCCACGAGATGGCCGAGGAACGCGACCTCACCGCCTGGTACATCGCCGCCACCAACCGCGCCAACCTCAACAAGGTGCGGGAACAGCGCGACGTGGTCGACCGGAGCAGTGGCCAGGTGCTGGCCGCCATGGACGCCCTCGACCCCTCGCAGGCCACCCGCGTCCGTACCGAGGTCGCCCAGATCCGCCGCTGGCTCAACGGGCTCCCCGGCCTGCGCAGGCTGATGACCGAGGGGAGCGTGCTCCCCCGAGCGGCCCTCGGCATGTACACGCGGATGATCACCGACTTCATCACCCTCCACGACGACCTGGGTCGCAGCGGCGGCGACGAGCGCCTCATCGGAGACGCGCTCGCGCTGGGCGCGCTGACCCGGGCCAAGGAGCAGGTCGCCAGGCAGCGGGGAACGCTCCTGATCAGCTTCCTCGACCGCAAGTTCGACTTCGACGACCCCGCCGACCTCCTCGGCGCCTACCGGAGCCAGCAGAGCGAGGAGAACGCCTTCCAGGCCACCGCCTCTGCCGCCGACATCAAGAGCTTCCGCGACTCGGTGAACGGCCCCAAGGTCGACCAGGCCGATGCCACCCGCGCCCTCGTCATGTCCCTCATGCGCGAGAACAAGCCGCTGGAACGGATGACCGGCCGCACCTGGGCCAGGAGCGCGACCGTCTGGTACGACGACGCCACCGCGGCCGTGGAGGGCATGCGGACCGTCGAGCGCCGTCTGGCGTCCGCGGTGGTCTCCCGCAGCCAGGAGATGCAGAGCGCCGAGCAGCGCAGCGCGATGATCTCCGGTGCCGCGATCCTGGTCCTGCTGGTCATGATCCTGCTCATCACCGCCTGGGTGGCCGGCACGCTCGTGCGGCCGCTGCGCAGGCTGCGCAGCGAGGCGCTTGAGGTCGCCGACACCCGGTTGCCCGAGACCGTCCGGGTGCTGCGGGAGTCCGGTGACCACGCCCCGCAGGTCGAGGTGCCCTCCATCGGAGTGGCCTCCCGAGACGAGATCGGGGAAGTGGCGCGGGCCTTCGACGAGGTCCACCGGGAGGCGATCCGGCTCGCCGGTGACGAGGCCCGCCTGCGCAGCAACATCAACGCGATGTTCGTCAACCTCTCCCGCCGTACCCAGTCGCTGGTGGAACGGCAGATCGACCTCATCGACGACCTGGAGCAGGGCGAGCAGGACGAAGGGCGGCTGGGCAGCCTCTTCAAGCTGGACCACCTCGCCACCCGCATGCGCCGCAACTCCGAGAACCTCCTCGTCCTCGCCGGTCAGGAGCAGAGCCGCCGGTGGAGCGAGCCCGTCCCGCTCAGCGACGTCGTCCGCGCCTCGCTGTCGGAGGTCGAGAACTACGAGCGGGTCAACCTCCGGGTCGAGTCGGGCATCTCGATCATCGGCCAGGCCGTCAACGACATCGTCCACCTGGTCGCGGAGCTCGTCGAGAACGCGATCTTCTTCTCGCCGCAGGACACCAAGATCACGGTGTCCAGCAACGGCAACGAGACGGGCGCCGTCATCCTGGCGGTCACCGACTCCGGCATCGGCATGAGCGACGAGGAACTGGCCGAGGCGAACCGCCGCCTGGCCGAGCCTCCCGCGGTCGACCTGTCGGTCTCCCGCCGGATGGGTCTGTTCGTGGTCGGCCGCCTGGCCATGCGCCACGGAATCAGGGTCCAGCTCAGGCGCCCGGACACCGGTGGTCTCAGCGCCGTCGTGCTGCTGCCGGTGCAGGTGGTCGCCCAGTCCCCGTTGATGCCCGAGATGGCCATGTCGGGGCAGGGCATGCAGTCCGGCTCCTTCGACGGCCAGTCGAACTCGTTCGGCTCCATGTCCAACCAGGACCCGTTCGCCTCGGTGAACCCCGACCCGTTCGGGACCGCTCCGAACCCCGACCCGTTCGGGACCGGTGCGGCGCGCGGAGCCCGGCAGCCGACCGGTCTCGGGACGCCGCCCGCCCAGGCGCCTTCCCAACCGCCTCCCCAGGTGCCGATGCCGACGTCCGCGGACATGTGGTCGGGGCCGGTGGTGCCCGCCTCGGCGGTGGAGGATCTGTGGTCGTCCCCGCTCGCGTCGACCGCGCCGCCGTCGTTCCCCTCGGCCTGGCCGGACCCGCCCGCGATCGACCCGTGGACGCCGCGCCGGCTGGAGCCGGTGGAGAACACCCAGGCCCTTCCCGTCGTCGAGGTGCCGCCGACGGAACCGGAGCCCGAGGAGTTCCTGCCGATCTTCGAGGCGGTGGGATCCGACTGGTTCCGCCGCAGCGCGCCCATCGCTCCCGAGCCGGAGTCCGAGCCGGAGTCCGAGCCGGAGCCGGAGCCCGAGGCCAGGCCGCGGCCGATGGAACAGCGGGTGAGGCGGGGTCCGCAGGGTCTGGAGACCCAGAACATCCCGCAGATCACGCATTCCACGCCGCCGCCCTCGCAGCAGGCCCAGCCGCTGCCGCAGCGGACGCCCCAGCAGCAGGCGCAACCACTGCCGCAGCGCACGCCGCAACAGGCGCAACCGCTGCCGCAGCGGACGCCGCAGCAGCAGGGGCAGCCGTCGCGGCCGGCCGAGCCCGCGGCCGAAAGGCAGCCGTGGAGCACCCCTTCCGACCAGGGTTGGGCTGCCGCCGAGGTCGCGAAGAAGCCCGTCGAGGGTGGCGTGACCGGAGCGGGCCTTCCCAAGCGGGTACCCAAGGCGAACCTCGTTCCCGGAGCCGCTTCGGCGGCCCAGGCGGCTCCGGCCCCCCCGATGCCGCCGATATCGGCGGAACGGGTACGCAGCCGTCTGTCCAGTTTCCAGCAAGGCGTACGGCAGGGGCGCGCTGAGATGAGCGAGCGAGCCAACACCGTCGAGGGAGAGAACCAGCAGTGAACAACCAACTCAGCCAGGCCGCTCGCGGCTTCAACTGGCTGATCACCGAGTTCGTGAAGGAGATGCCCGGAGTCGCGCACGCGGTGATCGTCTCCACGGACGGACTCCCGCTGGCCTACTCCCAGGGCTTCCCCAAGGACAGGGCGGACCAGCTCGCCGCCATCACGGCCGGTCTGATCAGCCTCACCCAGGGTGCCTCGCGGGTCTTCGAGGGCGGTCCTGTGGTGCAGACGGTGATCGAGATGCAGCGGGGCCTCCTGCTGACCATGTCGATCAGCGACGGTTCCGCGCTGGCCGTGCTGGCCGCGCCGGATTGCGACATGGGCCTCGTGGCCTACCAGATGACACTGCTCGCAGAGCGTGCCGGCCAGGCGCTTACGCCTGCGCTCCGGGCCGAACTGCAGTCGGTTCAGCGATAGGGGGGTGATATGGACGCACCAGGTTGGCGTGGTCCGGGGGACGACCCCCCGAGCACGCCTCAGGCCAAGAGCGGACGAGATCGTTTGATTCGCCCGTACGCTGTGACCGGGGGCAGGACCGCTCCCCGGATGCAGCTCGCTCTCGAGGCGCTGGTTTCCTCGGCGACGTTCGCGAGCGTGGACCCCACCACGCTCTCCACGGAATATCAGGCGATCATCTCGCTGTCCCGGCAGGTGCGCTCGGTTGCCGAGCTCTCCGCCCTGTTGCGCATGCCTCTCGGCGTGACCCGGGTGTTGATCGCGGACATGGCGGCCGAGGGCCTGGTGCAGATCCACCAGCCGTCGCTGGATGCGGGTAAGCCGGATCTCAATTTGCTTGAAAGGGTGCTCAGTGGGCTTCGCAGGCTCTGACGCCGGAATGACGTCGACGAAGATCGTTGTTGCCGGCGGGTTCGGTGTCGGCAAGACGACCTTCGTCGGTGCGGTCTCCGAGATCATGCCGCTGACCACGGAAGCGGTGATGACGGAGGCGAGTGCGGACGTCGACGACCTCTCGCACATTCCCACGAAGCGGACCACCACGGTCGCGATGGACTTCGGCCGTGTCTCGCTGGACCGTGACCTGATCCTGTACCTGTTCGGTACGCCGGGTCAGCACCGGTTCTGGTTCATGTGGGACGACCTCGTGAAGGGCGCGATCGGTGCGATCGTGCTCGTCGACACCCGGCGGCTCGCCGACAGCTTCCCGGCGATCGACTACTTCGAGGAGGCCGGCCTGCCGTTCGTCGTGGCCCTCAACGGGTTCGGCGGATCGCACGTCCACGGTGAGGAGGAGGTGCGGGAGGCTCTGACGATCTCCCCGCACATTCCCATCGTCCGGACCGACGCCCGGTCCCGCGACGCCGTGAAGTCGACCTTGATCACCTTGGTCGAGCACGTCCTGACGCTCAGGGTCTGACGTCACGGGTGTGGGCCCCGTCCCCTGAAGAGGGCGGGGCCCACACCCGTCTTCGCCCGCGGTCCGACGGCACGCGCTGTCAATCGCTCATGTGGCCACCGATTTCACGGTGGCCATTTCCTTTTTGTGCGGAAAACGGCGCCGAACGAAAGCCGGGCGATGCGAAAGGCGGGTCATATGAGGGCGATCCTGATGGGAACGGCCGCGCGTGAAAACGGCCTGCGAAAGCGATCCCGGGTGAAAGGCGGTCGCGGGTGAAAGAGGTTCCGCCTGAAAGGCGGACGAAACGGCGACGGCCGGTGGCGTGAACCTCACGCCACCGGCCGTCGTTCGCATTCCTACATCGGCAGAGCCTCGATGATGGAGGAACCTGCGGTGAGTTCTATCTGCCGGTTGAGCCGGAAACCCGACTTACCCAAGAGTTCCGCGTACTCGCCGGTGCTGCGCTCCATACCCTCGCCGAAAAGGGCGAGCATCCGCATGTCGACGTCCTTGCTGATGTGCGGTCGGTCGTCGTCCGGGACCACGAACTCCACGATCAGCACCCGGCCCTCGTCGGGGATGACCTCCCTGATGCTGCGCAGGATCCGTACGGAGTCCTCGTCGGACCAGTTGTGGATCACGCTGCTCAGCAGGTAGGCGTCCGCGTCGGCGGGTACGGAGACGAAGAAGTCGCCCTCGACGAAACTGCACCGATCTTCAAGGCCTGCCTCGGCGAAGAACCTGCGAGCCCCGCTGACCACGCGTTCCCGGTCGAACAGCACCCCGCTGAGATCTGAATACTCCTTCAGTACCGCGGCCAGGATGTGCCCCTTGCCGCCGGCCACGTCCACCAGGGTCCGCAGGCCGGAGAAGTCGTAGCGGGAGGCCACCGCGTCCGCGAACGGCTGTGCCCTGGCCACCATGTAGTCGTCGAACAGCGCGCCCGCCTCGGGGTGGGCCCCGAGGTATTCGTAGAGGGGGCCGTGCCGCTCCACGAAGGCCGACTTTCCGGTGCGAACGGTCTGCGGGAGCTTGCCCATGCCGTACCAGAAGCCGTCCTCGGCGATCATCCGTACGGCGGAGCGCAACGAGCCGGGCGTGTCGTCGCGGAGGACGGCACCCGCCTCGGTCAGCTCGTACGTGCCGGGCGTGGTCGTCGCGACCATGCCCATGGAGGCGAGCTGGCGCAGCATCCTGCCCAGAGCGGACGCGTCGGCGCCGCAGCGCAGCGCGAGCTCGTCGATGGTGAGGGCGCCGTCTCGCAGGTGGTCGGCGCAGCCCAGTTCGGCCATCGCGGCCAGGGCGGCGAAACGGGATACACCGCCGATCGCATCCCAGACCGGTGCCTGTGGGTCGCTCATGAGAATCCTCTCTTCTCCGGGGTGCGGGCCGGAGGGGGAGCCGTGTTTGCGAAGGTCGTGTCGTCTTCAGTGGGTCGAGGCCGACGGGCTGCGCATGCCGCGTACCAGACGTCCGACCTCGGCGCGCAGGTGTACGAAGTCGGGGTGCTCGCGGGTGGTGATCTGGTCGCGAGGGCCCGGCAGGTCCACGCGCAGGTCGCCCACGATCCCGGCGGGGGCCTTGGACAGGACCACGACGCGGTCACCGACGTAGACGCTCTCGTCGATGTCGTGGGTGATCAGCACGATCGTCATGTTGTGCAGTCCGCGAACCCGCAGGGTGAGGTCCTCCAGATCCTCGCGGGTCTGGGCGTCGACGGAGCCGAAGGGCTCGTCCATCAGCAGCAGGGCGGGCCGGTAGGCGAGCGCGCGGGCGATGGACACCCGCTGCTGCATGCCGCCGGAGAGCTGCCACGGGTATTTGGCCGCGGCGCCCTGCAGGCCCACCTCCTCCAGCGCCTCCAGCGCCGACTGCCTGCGCCGCTGCTTGTCCAGCCCTTTGCGGCGCAGCGGGAGCGAGACGTTGTCGGCCACCGACATCCAGGGGAACAGGGACCGGCTGTAGTCCTGGAAAACCACGGCCAGATTGTCGGGGGTCCGCTCCACACGGGCGCCGTTGAGCGTGACCTGGCCGCCGCTGGGCCGGAGCAGCCCCGCGATGGAGCGCAGCAGGGTGGACTTGCCGCACCCGGAGGGGCCGACGACGCACACCAGCTCGCCCTGGGCGACCTTCAAATTGATGCCGCCCAGCGCGTTGTGCGCGCCCGGACCGCTGCCGTAGGTATGGGACAGGTTCGTGATTTCGAGCACAACAGGTCCTCAGGTCGTCTGCTTGGCGGATCGGTGCCAGGACAGGGCACGTCGCTCGGCCGCGAGGAACGCCGAGTTGAGCGCGTATCCCAGGACGCCGAGCACCACGATGGTCGCCCACACGCCGGGGAAGTCGTACGATCTCTGGGCGTCCAGGAGCTGGAAGCCGATCCCGTCGACACTGCCGATCAGCTCGGAGAGCACCATGAGGATCAGCGCGAGCGACAGGCTGACCCGGAGACCGGCGAAGATCTTCGGCATCGCCGAGGGCAGGATGATCCGGAACAGTCGCTCGCGGCCCGACAGCCCGAAGACGCTCGCGGTGTCCAGATGCTGACGGTCGACGTGCCTGGCGCCGTCGCAGGCGTTGATCAGGATCGGCCAGACTATGCCGAACGCGATGAAACTGATCTGCATCCGGGGGCCGATGGCGAACAGCGCCAGGAACAGCGCGAGCAGCATGGGAGGAGGGATGGCGCGGGCGAACTGGACGAGCGGATCGACGAGACGGAAGAGCAGCGGGGAGCGGCCCAGGGCGACCCCGAGGCCGATCCCGACGACCCCGGCCAGCACCCATCCGGCCAGCAGGCGGCCGACGCTCGCCGGGAGGTTCTCCAGTGCCGCGTCGGTGAGCCAGAGCTGTTCCGCGGGCCCGGTCAGCCACATCGTGTACCCGCTGGCGGCGATCTGCGACGGGGGAGGGAAACTCAGCATCTCCAGGTAGCGGGTGACCAGCTCCCACAGCATCACGACGACCGGCACCGGCCACAGCCGGCCGACGGCACGCATCGCGCCGTTCATCACACCACCTCCGTACGGGCGGTGTGCCAGCGGAAGAGCCGCCGCTCCGCGAGCACGAACAGGCCGTTGGTGACCACCCCGATGACACCGGCCCAGATGGCGGCGGCGATGACGTACTCCGTGGTGTCCACGGCGCCCGCGCTCTCCAGGACGTAGCTGCCGATGCCGTCGGAGCCGCCGCCGATCAACTCCGTGCTGATCGCCACGATGAGCGCGATCGCCGACGCCAGCCGGACACCGGTGGCGATGAACGGCGCGGTGCTCGGCAGGGAGACCCGCCACAGCACGGCCGGCTTCCCGAACCCGAAGCTGCGGAGCGTCTCCTTGGCGAGCGGGTCGACGTCCTTGAGGCCGTACATCGTGTTGATCAGGACGGGCCAGGTCGCCGCGTAGACGACCAGGGTGACCTTCATGTCGAACCTGTCGGAGAACACGGCGAGCGCGAGGGGGATCAGCGCGATCGACGGGATCGGGCGCAGGAACTCCACGATCGGCCGCAGCGCGCTCTCCACACGGGGCAGGCTGCCGAGCAGGAACCCGGCGGGCACCGCGATCGCGACCGTGAGCAGCAGCCCGGTCGCCCACGCGCCGAGGGTCGAGGCGACGTCGGAGAGGAACTCCCCGTCCGTCACGAGAGCGGCCGCCCGGCCGAGCACCGTGGAGGCGAGCGGGAACGAGAGCGGGTCGATCAGCCCGGCCCGGCCCGCGGCCTCCATGACGCAGAACAGCCCTGCGACGCCGAGGGCGCCGCAGAGCAGTCTGCTGTCGAGCGGGTTGCGCCGTGTCACCCGAGGTTTCCGGGAAGGATGGACTTGGCCTGGATGGGGCTGGTGAGGTAGCCCTGCTCAAGCATGAGGTCGGCGACCCGCTGCAGGCGGGTCTCGTCGAGGCTGGTGGGGAAGGAGCCGAGCGTGATGACGGCCGCGGTCGCCGCGTCGATCTTGGTGTAGGTCGGCAGGATCTCCTCGACGGCCTTGCGGTCGGTGGCGGCGATCTGCTGGGCCTTGGCGATCGCCCGCTGGAAGGCGGCGACCGTCTTGGGGTTCTCGGTGGCGAACTTCTCGGTGACGGCCACTCCCGCGATGGGGAAGTCGGCGGTGGAGTCGACCATCGTGTCGGCGAGCTTCTGGGCGCCGATGGCCTTCTGCGCCGCGGTGAGGGCCGGCTCCGTCATCCAGGCGGCGTCGACGACCCCGCTGGCCAGCTGGGCCCCCATCTCGGGGAAGGGGAACTCAACGAACTCCACGTCCTTCTCGGTGAGGCCGTGCGTCTTGAGCACCGTGGTCACCGCCAGGGTGCCGATGTTCTGCTTGCTGTTGACCGCGATCTTCTTGCCCTTGAGGTCCGCCGGCGTCTTGATCGTGGAGTCCTTCGGCACCATGAGGTTGAAGGAGTTCGGGGCGGCCTGGTAGAGGTCAGAGATGATCTTCATCTTCTGGCCCTTGGAGACGGCGAGGAAGGTGGAGACGTAGTTCGTCTGCGTGGCGTCCAGGCTGCCGCCGATGAGGCCCTGCTGGGCCTGGGCGCCGCCGGGCACCGGCTCGATCTCGACGGTGAGCCCTTCCTCCTTGAAGTAGCCCTTGTCTCTGGCGATGTAGAGTGCGGCGGAGTCGGGAATCGGCAGCGCCCCCATCTTGAGGCTGGCCTTCTCCAAGCCACCCGCGTTCGCGGCGGTGGTGTCAGTGGGGGTGTCAGATCCTCCGCAGGCGGTGAGCACGAGGGCCGCGGCCACTCCTGCGATGACGGCCCGGCTCGCAAGTTTGAACCTCATGGGTCTCCTTAGCTGCGTTTGACCGCCCTTGCCGGAACTCGCGATAACTCATCGGGCGACATAGAGGGGGTCCCGGGAGGCATGTTGGTCAAGGGGGGTATGCCGACCGCGGATCAGAGTAGCGGAGTAGATCAGTCAAATTACAAATATCACCTCTTTCGCCCCTATCGCCCCGAAGCCACAAAGCGGTCATAGATGCCCCTGCTGTCACATGCGTATCAATCACAGGATGAGCGGATATAGCGGGCGTGGCGAAAGATGTCAATAAATCTGTTTGGCAACTTTGTGGAAGTTTGTGGTTACAGGGCGGAGAGTCATCGCCCGGTTACGGGTGCTGTGTACCCGTTAAGTGAAGAATGCGAGTTATGTGCTGTTGGCCGAACTGATCCGGCTGTGCTCCAATAACCCCTACCCCATGGATGCGTCGGCGTCACTCGCACATCATCTGCGTGACGCGATCCCCTCCAAGCAGACGATCCGAGGAGAGGCAGCGGAGGCCAGTGAGGACAGCGTCAATCCCCAGCGAACGCGGATCCGGGCCGGCACCTGCCCTGGGATTCGACAACCAGGGGGGGCGGCCGCGGAGCGGCCCGGGTCAGGACCTCGACGGTCGCGACTCCGAGGAGTCCGCGAGAAACGGCAGCAAGCTAGCGCTCAGGAACTGGCGGGTGAGGTCGCGGCTCATCGCGCTCATCGTCGTTCCCACGGTGGCCGCGATCGTGCTGGGAGGCCTGCGGGTCACCGGCTCGATCAGCAGCGCCGCCGATTACGAGCGCGTGCGCACCACCGCCGAGCTCACGGCGGGTCTCAGCGACCTGGTCGACGAGCTGCAGCTTGAGCGAGACCTGTCGGCCAGGTTCGTGGCGCAGGGCCGCCCGTCCACCGGCAAGCCGAACCTGCGCAAGCAGTACGAAGAGGTCGACGAGGCCGTCGGGCAGGTGAGCCCCCGCGTCAACGCCGCGATGGCCGACAGCGGTCTGCTGGAGACCCTCGGTACTCGGGGCGAGACCGAGCTCACCCAGATCCGCCGTCGCATCGACGAGATCAAGAGTGTGCGCGAACTGGCCTCGGGGGAGAACACCCAGCTCCCGGCCCAGCCCACGATCGCCATGTACTCCCGCACCATCGCGGACCTGCTCGCCCTGCACGACGAGATCATCCAGGGCGTCTCCGACCAGGAGCTCGCCGGCGGCGCGGTCGCGTTCGCCGCGCTGGCGAGGGCGAAGGAACAGGTGTCCAGGGAGCGGGCGAACCTCGCCGTCGCCCTCGCCGTCAGGGGGTTCAGCGCCGAGGGCCTCAACGCCATGCTGGCCGCCCGCGCGCAGTTCGACGGAGAGCTCGCGACCTTCCGCTCCGAGGCGTCGGTCGAACAGCGCCAGCTCTATGACGACACGGTCAGCGGCCAGAAGAAGGACCGCGCGGCGGCGATGCGCGCCCGCGCCGTTTTCATGGCGCTCAACGGCCAGCCGCTGAGGAACGTCGACGTCTCAAAAAGCGCGCTCACCGATCAGGCGACCTGGCTCGACGCCTCGAACCACGTCATCGAGCGCATGCGCACGGTGGAGGAACAGGTCGCCGGCGCCCTCATCATGCAGAGCGAGGTCCTGCAGGCGTCCGAGCAGCGCGGCGCGTTGATCGCCGCAGGGCTGAGCGGGCTGCTGCTCCTCCTCGTCCTGATCATCACCGCCGTCATGGCGCGCTCGCTGGTCAGGCCGCTGCGCAGGCTCCGCACCGAGGCGCTGTCCATCGCCGGCCAGCGTCTTCCCGAGACCGTCCAGACCATGCGCGAGAGCGGCGAGGTCTCGACCACCGACATCACCCCGATCGGCGTCGCCTCCGACGACGAGATCGGTGAGGTGGCCCGGGCCTTCGACGAGGTCCACCGCGAGGCCGTGCGACTGGCGGGTCAGGAGGCCACGCTGCGGAGCAACGTCAACTCGATGTTCGTCAACCTCTCCCGGCGCAGCCAGACCCTGGTCGAGCGCCAGCTCTCCCTCATCGAGAGCCTGGAGCAGGGCGAGCAGGACGAGGGTCGGCTCGGCAGCCTCTTCCGCCTCGACCACCTCGCCACCCGCATGCGCCGCAACTCCGAGAACCTCCTCGTCCTCGCGGGCCAGGAGCCCGCCCGCCGGTGGAGCCAGCCGGTCCCGCTCATCGACGTGGTCCGCGCCTCGCTGTCGGAGGTCGAGAACTACGAGCGGGTCGACCTGCAGCTGTCCGCGGGAGTGTCCGTGGCGGGCACCTCCGTCAACGACGTCGTCCACCTGATCGCGGAGCTCGTGGAGAACGCGATCTCCTTCTCCCCGCGTGAGACCAAGGTCATCGTCTCCAGCAACCGCATCGACGGCGGCGGGGTGATGGTCTCGGTGACCGACATCGGCATCGGCATGACCGCCGAGGAGCTCTCCCAGGCCAACTGGCGACTGGCCAACCCGCCGGTGGTGGACGTCTCCGTCTCCCGCAGGATGGGCCTGTTCGTGGTCGGCCGCCTCGCCCTGAGGCACGGCATCCGCGTCCAGCTCAGGCAGCAGGACAGCGGCGGTCTGACCGCGATGGTCCTGCTCCCGGAGAACCTGCTCGCCGTCGCCAACCGTCCGGGCGGGCCTCCCGGTGGCATGCAGAGCGGCGACTGGGCCGGGTCGATGGCCTCCATGGACCGCCCGCCCGTGCTGGCCAGCCCCGCGGCCCCCCCGATACCGTCCTTCGCCTCTTTCGAGGCGGCTCACCAGAACTCGTTCGCCTCCTTCGACCTGGGGCAGCAGTTCAACTCCTTCGATGCCTCGCAGCCCCCCCTCGGAGGCGGCCAGTTCGGGCAGGCGCCCGTCGACACCCCCTGGCCGGGACAGGTACCGCCGCCCGGCGCGGATCCCAACGGCTGGCCGAACGTCTCCCAGCCCGACCCCTCGGGGTGGCAGGGACGGGGCGGACCCCGTGGCGAGGTGGGGACGTGGTCGGCGGGCCAGGGCGCGCCCGCGCGTGGCGACGCCCCCGTCTGGCCCGGCGGGCAGCAGAGCAGGGACAGCGGCTCCGACGTCTGGTCGGCCGCCTCACGCGGCGACTCCGGGGGATGGCCGTCCACCGGCGACTCCGGGCCGTTCGGGCGGCGCGTCTTCGATCCGGCGGACAACACCGGCCCGCTGCCGGTGATCCCCGACTCCTCGCCCATGGAAGAGGCGAAGGAGGAGTTCCTGCCGATCTTCGCGGCCGTCGAGTCCGACTGGTTCAGGAAGGTCGAGCCGGCCCCGGCCGTCCAGGAACGGACCGAGGCGGTCCCCGAGACCCAGGTCGCCCACGAGACCGTCCAGCTCTCGCAGCCGGCCGCCCCCGCCCAGGGGAACGGCTGGTCGTCGCCCGCCGACGTGGGCTGGCAGGCGGCCAAGGCCGCCAGCGAACCCTCACTCGGAGGGATCACCGGTTCCGGGCTGCCCAAGCGGGTGCCCAAGGCGAACCTGGTACCCGGTACGGCCGCGCCCGACCTGAGCGCGGCACCCCAAGCTCCCGTGCACCGGCCGACGATCTCCCCGGAGGCGGTGCGCAACAGGCTGGCTAGCTTCCAGCAGGGAGTACGGCAGGGGCGCGCGGCCGCCAGGGGCGGAGCCGGAGACGGGCGGCCGTATCCCGACTTCGGCCGGGACGTTGAAGGAAACAAGGAGGACCGGTGAGCGAGCTCATCATGGTCGCCAAGGAGGATGACACGTGCGCGAAATGAGCCAGGCCGCCCGGGGGGTCAATTGGCTGATCACCGACTTTGTGAACAACGTCCCGGGTGTGGCGCACACGGTCGTCGTGTCAGCAGACGGTCTGCCGTTGGCGTATTCGGACGGATTTCCCAGGGACAGAGCCGACCAGTTGGCCGCGGTCGCGGCGGGTTTGATCAGCCTGACCCAGGGGGCATCCCGGGTTTTCGAGGGCGGAGCGGTCACCCAGACCGTGGTGGAGATGCAGCGAGGGCTGCTCCTCATCATGTCGATCAGTGACGGTTCTTGTCTGGCGGTGCTGGCCGCCGCTGACTGTGACATGGGACTGGTGGCCTACCAGATGACGATGCTCGTCGAGCGGGCGGGCCAGGTGCTGACTCCTGCCGTTCGCGCTGAGCTGCAGTCTTCCCATTCACGGTAACGGCGATGACGCGAGGAGGCTGCCGTGGCAGGCCGTGGCTGGATCGGTGAGGGGGACCCGCACGGCGGGTATCCCTATCAATCAATGGACGACCCCCATCGGCAACAGGGCGGTCCCTATCAATCGATGGACGACCCCTACCGGAATCAGGGCGCTCCTTCGCATCTCATGCACCCGGCGCCGTCGGAGCAGAGCTCCCTCGTCCGTCCGTATGCCGTGACCGGGGGGCGCACAGCCCCCCGGACCCAACTCGCCCTGGAGGCCCTGGTCTCCTCGGCGACCTCCATACATCATGATTTATCCACCCGCACCCCGGAGTATCAGGCGATCAGCGGCCTGTGTCGGCAAGTGCGTTCGGTCGCTGAGATCTCCGCGATGCTCCGCATCCCGCTCGGCGTGACCCGGATCCTGGTGGCCGACATGGCCGCCGAGGGCCTGGTGCAGATCCACCAGCCGCAGCTGGACGCGGGTAAGCCGGATCTCAACCTGCTGGAAAGGGTGCTCAGTGGACTTCGCAGGCTCTAGCCGCGGCGGCGGCCTGACATCGACGAAAATCGTCGTCGCCGGGGGATTCGGTGTCGGCAAGACCACCTTCGTGGGGGCGGTGTCGGAGATTCTGCCGCTGACCACGGAGGCGGTGATGACCGACGCCAGCGCCGGGATCGACGACCTCGGCCTCACACCGAACAAGACGACCACCACGGTCGCGATGGACTTCGGTCGTGTCTCGCTGGACCGTGACCTGATCCTGTACCTGTTCGGTACGCCGGGTCAGCACCGGTTCTGGTTCATGTGGGACGACCTGGTGCGCGGCGCGATCGGTGCGATCGTGCTCGTCGACACCCGGCGGCTCGCCGACAGCTTCCCGGCGATCGACTACTTCGAGGAGGCCAAACTCCCCTTCGTCGTCGCGGTCAACGGCTGGGACGGCACCTACCTCCACGGTGAGGAGGAGGTACGCGAGGCTCTGACACTCGCGCCTCACATCCCCATCTCCCGGACCGACGCCCGCTCGCGCGACGCGGTGAAGGCCACGCTCATCACGCTTGTCGAGCACGCGCTCACCATGCGGATGGCCGTCCCCGGCTGGGGTCGCTGACCGAGGGAGGGCGTCAGTCGCACCTCCCAGCGGATAGGCTGGGAGGTCGAGTCGCAGACCTGTAGCGCAGAGGCTGGCCAATCACGTGTTCGAGACGCTTTCCGACCGGCTGACATCGGTCTTCTCCTCCCTTCGATCCAAGGGTCGGCTGTCCGATGCCGACATCGACGCGACCTGCCGCGAGATCCGTATCGCGCTGCTCGAGGCCGACGTCGCGCTGCCCGTGGTCAAGGCGTTCGTCGCCCAGGTCAAGGAGCGCGCCCGCGGCGTCGAGGTCTCCCAGGCGCTGAACCCGGCGCAGCAGGTCGTGAAGATCGTCAATGACGAGCTCATCGAGATCCTCGGCGGTGAGACCCGGCGGCTTCGCTACGCGAAGAACCCGCCGACCGTCATCATGCTCGCGGGCCTGCAGGGCGCGGGCAAGACGACCCTGGCGGGCAAGCTCGCCCGCTGGCTGCGGGAACAGAGCCACACGCCGCTACTCGTCGCCGCCGACCTCCAGCGGCCCAACGCCGTCCAGCAGCTCTCGGTCGTGGCCGAGCGCGCGGGCGTCGCGGTCTACGCGCCCGAGCCGGGCAACGGCGTCGGCGACCCGGTCGCGGTGGCCCGTCAGTCGATCGACCACGCCAAGCGGCAGCAGCACGACATCGTCATCATCGACACCGCGGGCCGCCTGGGCATCGACCAGGAGCTGATGAAGCAGGCGGCCGACATCCGCGACGCGGTCTCGCCCGACGAGGTCCTGTTCGTCGTCGACGCCATGATCGGCCAGGACGCCGTCTCCACGGCCCAGGCCTTCATGGAGGGCGTGGGCTTCGACGGCGTCGTGCTGACCAAGCTCGACGGCGACGCCCGCGGCGGCGCCGCCCTGTCGGTCCGCCACATCACCGGCAGGCCGATCATGTTCGCCTCCACCGGTGAGAAGCTCGAGGACTTCGACGCCTTCCACCCCGACCGGATGGCGTCGCGCATCCTCGACATGGGTGACATCCTCACCCTGATCGAGCAGGCCCAGAAGACCTTCGACGAGGCCGAAGCCGCCAAGATGGCGAGCAAGCTCACCTCGGGCGAGAACTTCACCCTGGAAGACTTCCTTGAGCAGATGATGATGGTCCAGAAGATGGGCCCCATCAAGAACCTGCTCGGGATGATGCCCGGTATGGGGCAGATGCGCGATCAGCTCAACCAGGTCGACGACCGCGACCTCGACCGCATCGCCGCCATCATCCGCTCGATGACCCCCGCCGAGCGTCACAACCCGAAGATGATCGACGGCTCTCGCCGAGCCCGCATCGCCAAGGGCTCCGGCGTGACGGTGACCGAGGTGAGCGGCCTGGTCACCCGCTTCTTCGACGCCCAGAAGATGATGAAGCGGATGGCCGGAAGCATGGGCATCCCCGGCATGCCGGGTGGTCGCAAGGGTGGCAAGGCCGCGCAGAAGAAGGCGGCCAAGGGGCGCAGGGTCAGCGGAGACCCGCGCAAGGCCGCGCTTGGCAAGGCCGCCCCCGGCAAAACCGACGAGCCCGCGCCCTCCGCGGGTAACGGACTCCTCGGCAAGCTGGGCTCCCGGCAGCAGCTGCCGCCCGGCATGGAGCTGCCGCCGGGCTTCGACCCCTCGAAGTTCAAGTTTCCCGGCCAGAAATGAGCGATGACGGGTTCCACGCGCGCGCCAGGTGGATCTGGGTGATCATCGTCGGGGGGTTCATCCTCGTCGCCGTGTTCGAACTGCTCGGGGTGCGCCCCAGATAGTGTTCCCACCTCGGCGCCCCGGCCTCCCCCTCGTACAGCGGGAACGGCGGGGGAAGCCGCACGGGCGCCAAGGGCGAGAGCGGGGGGGCCAGGGACGGCGAGGATGGCGGGGGCGCAGCCCGTGCGGGTGCCCCCGGTGGGACCGGGATCCCCCACGGGGGCAGAAGTCCCAGCGGGGCCGAGGCCTCCAACGGGACCGGGATCACCGGTGAGGCGGGTGCTCCCCGGCTTTCCGCGTTTTCCGGGCTTTCTGAGTTTTCTGGGCCCCCTGCGCCTCCCGAAAGTCCTCCGAAGGTCCTGGCGGAGCTTCCGGCAGAACCCCCGATGGGGGACGAGACGGGCGCCGGGGATACGTCGGCCTGGCCCGCCGGAGTCGTCGCCCTGATGGCCAGCACCGTGCCCAGCACGGTGATGGATCCGGTCGCGGTCAGCAGCAGAGATCTGAGGGTGGTTGCCACGGCGGCCATTTAGCGCACCAGGCCGCCCCGGAGGGGGGCCCGGACACACGGGGATTACCGAGATTTGCCCTCCGGCCGCCGTACCGGATGGCCGCGAGTTGGCAGGGCACCCCCGCACGTCTGGCACAATGACATGTTGGAACATCGTGACACGTGGTTGCCCTCTCACTCCCACGTGCCATGCCTGTCCCTTGGACGGTCCTCTCCTCGTGCCCCACTCGATGAGACGCCGCTCACCCACGCTCTAATGCAGGAGAGACCACACCAGTGGCAGTCAAGATCAAGCTCAAGCGGCTCGGTATGATCCGCAACCCGCAGTACCGCATCGTCATCGCCGACAGCCGCACCAAGCGTGACGGCCGGGCGATCGAGGAGATCGGCCTGTACCACCCGAAGGAGAACCCCTCGCGCATCGAGGTCGACTCCGACAGGGCGGCCTACTGGCTGGGTGTCGGCGCGCAGCCGACCGAGCCCGTGCTCAAGCTCCTCAAGCTCACCGGCGACTGGCAGAAGTTCAAGGGCGAGCCGGCTCCGGCCCCGCTCCTGGTCGCCGAGCCCAAGGCCGACCGTCACGCCGTCTACGAGGCCGCGGCCAAGGAGTCGCTCTCCCTGGAGGCCGCCACCACGCCGAAGAAGTCGACCCGCAAGTCGGCTCCCAAGGCTGAAGAGGCCGCTCCCAAGGCCGAGGCCCCCAAGGCCGAAGAGGCCGCCGCCGAGACCCCGGCTGAGCCCACCGCGGCCGCCGAGGAGAAGCCGGAAGGCGAGGCCTGAGGTGCTCGAGGAGGCCCTCGAGCACCTGGTGAAGGGCATCGTCGAGCATCCTGACGACGTCCAGGTTCACGCTCGCCGCATCCGCAGCGGGCGTGTGCTTGAGGTCCGGGTCCACCCCGAGGACCTCGGTAAGGTCATCGGCCGCGGCGGTCGGACGGCCAAGGCGCTTCGCACGGTCGTGAACGCTCTTGGTGACGGCAAGTACGTCCGGGTCGATCTTCTCGACCTGAACGAGGCCCGCTAGCCGGCGAGACGCGTCCATCGAGCGAACGGGCCACCCGCCCAGTGTGGGTGGCCCGTCCGTTTTTCACAGACACCATTACGTGAGGAGGCGGGCGTGCAGCTCGTCGTAGGCCGGATCGGCCGCCCGCACGGACTCCGCGGGGACGTGTCCGTGGAGGTGCGCACCGACGAGCCGGACAGGCGCTTCGCCCCGGGCACCGCACTGGTCACGGATCCCGCGTCGACAGGCCCGCTGGTCGTCGAGTCCCGCCGCTGGCACTCCGGGATCCTGCTGGTCAGGTTCGAGGGCGTGACCGACCGCGACGGGGCCGAGGAACTCCGCGGCACCATGCTCGTCATCGACTCGGACGACATCCCGCCCCCCGAGGATCCCGACGAGTTCTACGACCACCAGCTCATCGGCCTCACCGTGGTCAAGCCGGACGGCGAGCCGGTGGGAGAGGTGTCCGACGTGCTCCACCACGGCCAGGACCTGCTCGTCGTACGGCGCGGAGGGAAGCCGGGGGCCGCCAGGGGTGCCGCGGTCGCCGAGGTCGCCGAGGTCTACGTGCCGTTCGTCAAGGCGCTGGTCCCGGAGATCGACCTCGCCAAGGGCGTCCTCGTCGTGGACGCCCCCGCCGGACTGCTCGACCCGGACGAGATGGTCTGACATGCGTGTCGACGTCATCTCCATCTTCCCCGAGTACTTCGCCTCCCTCGACGTCTCCCTCATCGGCAAGGCCCGTGAGCGCGGCATCCTCGACGTCCACCTCCACCAGCTCCGCGACCACGCCCACGACGTGCACCGCACCGTGGACGACACCCCTTACGGCGGTGGTCCCGGCATGGTCATGAAGGCCGGTCCGTGGGGGGAGGCTCTCGACGCGGTCCTCGCCTCGGGCCCGGCCGGATCTCCGAGGATGATCGTGCCGACCCCCAGCGGCGTGCCCTTCACCCAGAGGCTGGCGATGGAGTACGCCGCCGAGCCGTGGCTGCTGTTCACCCCGGCCCGCTACGAGGGCATCGACTCCCGGGTGATGGCCGAGTACGGCGCCCGCATGCGCGTGGACGAGGTCAGCGTCGGTGACTACGTGCTCGCCGGGGGCGAGGTGGCGGTGCTGGTGATGATCGAGGCCGTCGGGCGGCTGCTGCCGGGCGTGCTCGGCAACGTCAACTCGGCCGTGGACGACTCCTTCGCGCCCGGCGCCATGGAGAACCTCCTTGAGGGTCCCGTCTACACCAAGCCGCCCGAGTGGCGGGGGCACGAGGTGCCGGAGATCCTCCTCTCCGGGCACCACGGGAAGATCGCCAGGTGGCGGCGCGACCAGGCGCTGCGTCGTACCGCGAGAAACCGGCCGGAGTTGCTGGCGGCGCTCGACCCCGAGAGCCTGGACAAGCACGACAGGCGGGTCCTGGCGGAGCTGGATCTGCCCGGGGCGGGTTCGGCGGGTTCCCCCGGACCGGCCGCTCTGACCGGTTGATTTCCGGTCGGTCGGGAAAATATGGCAGACTGAAGCGTTGCCGCCGACTGCCCATCCGGTCCCCGGACCGGTCTCATCGCGGTCTCCGAGACATAGTCCACTTCAGCACGCGTGTCCATCGCGACGCCGCTCCGTCGCGGCCGGATGGACCTCCGGGTGCGTTCGTAAATGAGGTACCACTGCCATGCACACGCTGATCAGCGAGCTTGAGAAGTCCTCGCTCCGCACCGACATCCCGGACTTCCGGCCCGGTGACACGCTTGAGGTCCACGTCAGAGTCATCGAGGGCAGCCGGTCCCGTGTCCAGGTTTTCAAGGGTTTCGTCCTGCGCCGCCAGGGCGGCGGCTCCCGTGAGACCTTCACCGTCCGCAAGGTCAGCTACAGCGTCGGCGTCGAGCGGACCTTCCCGGTGCACAGCCCGGTCATCGAGAAGATCGTCCTCGTGACCCGTGGCGACGTCCGCCGCGCCAAGCTCTACTACATGCGTGACCTGCGCGGCAAGGCCGCCCGCATCCGCGAGAAGCGCGAAGCCCGCTAGGCGCGTCAGCGCCCGTCGGCCTGGCCCGTGCCCCCTTCACCGGGGAGCGGGCCAGTCGCATGTAAGGAGGTTTGACCTCCTATGGCAATACGCATGGCTATGCGGTACCCCGTCACTCGACCACTTGGTACCGCCCATCATCTAGGCTCGTCAGCGATGACTAGCGAAGACCGGGAGTACGGCGCGGTTTCGCGTCGACCTGTCGAGGACGAGGTGGACGTGGTCGCCGAAGACACTCAGAAGAGCGCCGAGGACGGCAAAGGCAAGAAGAAGGGCTCCTTCTGGAAGGAGTTGCCCGTCCTGGTCGTCGTGGCGTTGGTGCTCGCCCTCGTCATCAAGACCTTCGTGATCCAGGCGTTCTACATCCCGTCGGAGTCGATGGAGAACACCCTCCTCACGAACGACCGGGTCCTGGTCAACAAGCTCGTCTACCACGTCCGTGACATCGAGCGCGGCGACGTGGTGGTCTTCTCCGGGGTCGATTCCTGGGACCCCGAGGTTCCCATCGAGGAGCCGTCCAACCCGGTCGCGGGGTTCTTCCGCTGGGTCGGCATCGCCTTCGGTGTGGTTCCCGGTGAGAAGGACTACATCAAGCGGGTCATCGGCGTCCCCGGCGACACCGTGAAGTGCTGTGACGACAAGGGCAGGGTGACGGTCAACGGGGTGCCGCTCGACGAGGATTACCTCTACCCGGGCGACGTGCCGTCCCAGAGCTTCTTCGAGGCCAAGGTCGGTGCGGGCCGCCTGTGGGTGATGGGCGACCACCGGATGGTGTCCCTCGACTCCCGCTCCCACCTCGGTGACCCCGGTGGCGGGACGATCCCGGTGGACAAGGTGATCGGCCGGGCCTTCGTGATCGTGTGGCCGTTCTCCAGGGCCACGACCCTTCCCATTCCCGACATCTTCGGCCAGTCGGCCCTCAAGGCAGCGGCGGCCGTGGGAGGGGCGACTCCGCTCCTAGCAGGTTTCGCGGGAGCCGTCCCGCTGGTGCTGTGGCGTCGTCGCCGGCTTTCAAGGCGGTAGCCGGATCTCATGACCGTTGAACCCGAGGCTGAGAAGAAAAAGAAGAACGGCAAGGGCGGTGGCCTGCGCGAATCACTGTTCCTGCTGGTGTGCGGGGTGGTGGTGGCGCTGCTGTTGCAGGTCTTCGTCTTCCAGTCGTTCTACATCCCGTCCGAGTCGATGGAGAACACCCTTGTGGAGGGCGACCGGGTGGTCGTCAACAAGTTGCACGGTGACTCCGAGCGCGGTGACCTCGTCGTTTTCAAGGGCTGGAACAGCGAGGACACCATCAAGCGGGTCATCGCGGTCGGCGGTGACACGGTGAAGTGCTGTGATGCCAAGAAGCGCATCACGGTCAACGGGGTGCCGCTCGAAGAGGGCTCCTATCTCCATCCTGACGACTTCCCCTCGGGAGAGTCGTTCGAGAAGGTCGTTCCCAAGGGGCGGCTGTGGGTGATGGGCGATCACCGCACCGCCTCCGCCGACTCGCGTGCCCACGAGGAGAGGCTGGGGGAGGGGACGGTCGCCGAGAGTGACGTCATCGGCCGTGCCGTCGCGATCTACTGGCCGTTCTCCAGGGCCACCGTTCTCGCCAGACCGGAGAGCTTCCTGAAGGTGAGATAGCGGTACCGAATGCCCCGGAGGGGGCGTACTCTCTGGTCATGGTCGCTGTGTTACCCGTGGTGCCATGACAGTCGCGTTTCGCCCCAGACCCAGCGTGGTCCGGCGGGATTCGGGACTGTACGGCTACGAGCGGGCTCTCGGCCGCCGCGGGCTCGGTCCCGTGGCGGGGGTCGACGAGGCCGGCCGAGGCGCCTGTGCCGGGCCGCTGGTGGTCGCCGCCGTGGTGCTGGGCGGCCGGATCGACGGCCTGGACGATTCCAAGCTGCTCACGGCCTCCCGGCGTGAGTCGCTGTACGAGCGGATCACGGCGACCGCGCAGGCGGTGAGCGTGGTGGTGATCCCGCCGGGTGAGATCGACACCCGAGGGCTGCACAGATCCAACATCGGAGGAATGCGCAGGGCGGTGGCGCGACTATCCTGTCACCCCGGCTACGTTCTGACCGATGGGTTTCCCGTTCCCGGCCTGCCCGCACCGTCGCTGGGCGTGTGGAAGGGGGATCAGGTCGCGGCCTGCATCGCCGCGGCCTCGATCGTGGCCAAGGTGACGCGGGACGAGATGATGGTGGCGCTGCACGAACGCCATCCCCGGTACGGATTCGCCGTGCACAAGGGGTATGGCACCGCCGACCATCGCAGGGCTCTCAGAACCTACGGTCCGTGTCCGGATCACCGCTTCTCGTTCTCGACGGTGGCGCGGTCAGGAGCGGGCGAGGTGATGGGTGAGAATGAAGTGGGGGCCGGTGCCGTCTGATCGGGCGGGCCGGGGTGGGCGTTTAACAGGAGGACCGGTATGAGCGCAGAGGATCTCGAAAAGTACGAAGCCGAGATGGAGCTGCAGCTTTACCGTGAGTACCGCGACGTTGTCGGCCTTTTCACCTATGTCGTGGAGACCGAGCGGCGCTTCTATCTCACCAATTCCGTCGATCTTGACGTGCGCACCGCCGAGAACGGTGACGTGTTCTTCGACGTGAAGATGCAGGACGCCTGGGTCTGGGACATGTACCGCCCGGCGAGGTTCGTCAAGAACGTCCGTGTGGTGACCTTCAAGGACGTGAACGTCGAGGAGCTCGCCAAGCCCGACCTGGAGATGCCAAAGGAGGGTTTCTCCTCCTGAGCGGCTTTCCTCGACGGCCTTGAGGGTGTTCGCCCACGGACGGGTCGAGGACCCAAGGGGCCCTGAGGACAGGTGAGGGCAGATCTGAGCGGCCTGAGGCACTGTACGTGACCGAGCGGACGCGGGAGGTTGTCCACAGGCGTGTGCGCTGCCTGGCCGGTTTTCCACAGATTCGCATTCGGTTCCTCGGCGGTGCGGTGAGCTGAGCGAAGGTCTGGAACCGGAGGTGGTTCCATGGCCGCGAAGGACGAGCTCGGCAAACACGGCGAACAGCTCGCCGTCGACTATCTGCTCGCACACGACCTGCAGATTCTGGATCGCAACTGGCGGTGCCCCGACGGGGAGATCGACGTCGTCGCCCGAGAAGGGAACACGCTCGTCGCGGTGGAGGTCAAGACCCGCTCGGGTCGCAGTCACGGCACCGCCTTCGAGGCGGTCACGGACGCGAAGATCTCCCGCCTGCGCAGACTCGCGGCCAGATGGCTCGCCGAGTGTGAGGACCGGTGCCGGTTCGACGCGATCCGCGTCGATGTCGTCGCCCTGGAGCGGTTCGCCGGGGATTTCGTCGTCCGCCACGAGCGGGGGGTGTGCTGATGCCTCCCCGACTCTCAGGGGCTCTGGGGGCTCCCGGCCTGTCATGGATCGTTCGCTCCCCTCAGGGGGTGAGGTGAGTGGCCGTCGCGCGCACGCGCTGTGTGGCCCTGGTCGGGGTGACCGGCCGTCTCGTCGAGGTCGAGGCCGATGTCGGCAGCGGTGTGGCGGGTCTGCACTTCATCGGGATGCTCGACACCGCGCTGAGCGAGGCCCGCGACCGGGTCCGTTCCGCGCTGGTCAACAGCCGATACGCCTGGCCCGACTCCCGGATCACGGTGAGCCTGTTCCCCGCCAGCCTGCCCAAACGCGGAAGCCTGTTCGATGTCGCGATCGCGATGGCCCTGCTCGCGGCGGCGGGGTTCGTGCCCGCCGCCAGGGTCGCCGAGCCGTTCTTCCTGGGCGAGCTGGGCCTGGACGGCTCGATCAGGCCGGTGCGGGGCGTGCTCCCCGCCGTGCTGGCGGCCGTCGCCGCCGGTGCCCGCACCGTCGTCGTCCCGGCTCGTAACGCCGCCGAGGCCGGTCTCGTGCCGGGGGTGACCGTGGTTCCGGCGACCACGCTGAGCGCGCTGGTGAGCTGGTTGCGGGCCGAGGGGCCGGTAGGGGGCCTCCCGCCCGGTTCTGGAGGAGCCGGTTCTGGTGGGGGAGGTGGGGCCGGTGCTGCAGATCGCGATTCGAGGGCCGCGTGTCCTCTCCCGCCGGGACTTCCCGGCGAGGTGGGCCCCGGAGACGCCTGTGGTGCGGGGGAGGAGCCCGGTGACGCCCCCGATCTGGGAGACGTCGCCGGGCAACCTCTCGCCCGTCGCGCGCTGGAGATCTGCGCCGCCGGCGGGCACAACCTCTGGATGCTCGGTCCTCCGGGGACGGGCAAGACCATGCTCGCCGAGCGGTTGCCGACTCTGCTCCCCATCCTGGAGCGGGACCAGGCTCTGGAGGTGACCGCGATCCACTCGGTCGCCGGTGTGCTGCCCAGGGACCGTCCCCTGCTGGTCCGCCCGCCGTTCGTGGCGCCCCACCACACCGCGACCGTCGCGTCCGTCATCGGCGGGGGCAGCGGGATGATCCGCCCGGGAGCCGTCTCGCTGGCTCATCGGGGGGTGCTCTTCCTGGACGAGGCCCCAGAGTTCTCGACGACCGTTCTCGACGCGCTCAGACAGCCGCTCGAATCGGGGCAGGTGACGGTCTCCAGGGCGCTGGCGACGGTGACCTTCCCCGCCAGGTTCGTGCTGGTGCTGGCGGCCAACAGGTGCCCGTGCGCGCGGCCCTCCACCCCGAACGACCCGTGCGCGTGCGCTCCCGCGGCCCGCCGCCGCTATCTCGCCCGGCTCTCCGGTCCGCTGCTCGACCGGGTGGACATCAAGGTCGGCCTGTTCCGTTCGACCAGGCGCGAGCTTCTCGCCGACCGCCGGTTCATCGAGTCGAGCCGGGTGGTGGCCGAGCGGGTGCTGCTCGCGCGTGAGCGGGCCGCCAAGCGGTTCGCGAACACGCCGTGGCGCTGCAACGCGGAGGTGCCCGCCCGTGCCCTCCATACCGAATACCGGCCACCGGCCGTGGCGATGTCCCCGCTGCTCGGGCATCTCGACAGCGGCCGGTTGAGTGCCCGGGGCCTCGACCGGATCCTCAGGGTGGCCTGGACCCTCGCCGATCTCGCGGGCAAGGATCGGCCGGAGCTCCACGAGACCCAGTCCGCGCTCGGGCTCTGGCTGGGGGAG
The DNA here is from genome assembly GCF_040635605.1 of Streptosporangium sp. NPDC006930. Lineage (NCBI taxonomy): Bacteria > Bacillati > Actinomycetota > Actinomycetes > Streptosporangiales > Streptosporangiaceae > Streptosporangium > Streptosporangium sp. NPDC006930. The sequence goes on from NZ_JBEYID010000003.1 coordinate 473,378, forward strand.
GAACGATGAGCGACAGACTGGCACGGCTCACCCTGATGCGCCTGGCCGAGCCGGGCGACACCGTGATGGGCGCCCTCGTGGCCCTACGCGGCCCCGAGGCCGCCGTCGCCCTGATCCGCGAGGGCGCCGCGGACGCGGATCTCACCCGATGGTTCGCCGACACCCACGGCCGCCCGGCCGGAAACCCCGGTCCACCGGTTGGAGACTCCGGCTCGCCGGTCGGAGATCTTGGTGCATCGGCTGGAAACCTCGGTTTTGGAGATCTCGGTCCATCGGCTGGAGAGCCTGGCTCGGCTTTTGGAGGCTCCGGTTTTGGAGGCCCCTGCTCACCGGCTGGAAACCTCGGCTCGCCGGGTGGGGGCACCGGCCTACCGGTTGGGAGGTTCGACCCGTCCGGTGGTATCCCGTCCGGTGGCCGCTTCGAAGGCGAGCGCCCTGAAGCGGGTGACGGCCCGGGGGCGGTGCGGGATGGGCGGCTCGCGGCCAGGATCGACAGGATGGTCGCCTCCTGGGCGGCCAGGCTGAGGACGGCCGACCCTGAGCGAGACCTGGCCGAGGGGGAGCGGATAGGGGCGAGGCTGGTGGTTCCCGGCGATTCCGAGTGGCCGACCCAGCTGGACGACCTGGGAGACTCCAGGCCCCACGCTCTCTGGCTCCACGGTGAGGCCGACCTGCGGTTCTCCTGCCTCAGATCCGTCGCGGTCGTCGGTTCCCGAGCCGCCACGCCGTATGGCGCGCACGTGGCGGCGGAGCTTGGGGCGGGGCTGAGCGAGAGAAGATGGGGGGTCGTCTCCGGCGGTGCCCACGGCATCGACGGGGCCGCCCACCGGGGTGCCCTCGCCGGTGAGGGGCCGACCGTCGCCGTGCTCGCCTGCGGCGCCGACGTCGCCTATCCCAGCGCGCACCAGCAGTTGTTCGCCGCCATCCGGTCGCAGGGGGTGCTGGTCAGCGAGTGCCCCATGGGCGCGCACCCGACCAGGCCGAGGTTTCTCATCAGAAACCGCCTCATCGCGGCCCTGACCAGGGGCACCGTGGTCGTCGAGGCGGCCGTGCGAAGCGGGGCACTCAACACCGCCGGACACGCGATCGCGCTCAACCGTCATCTGGCCGCGATGCCGGGCCCGGTGACCTCGGAGTTCTCCGCGGGGTGTCATCGGCTGATCCGCCAGGGCAGGGCCACCTGCGTCACCGGTCCCGAAGAGATGATCGAGCTCGTCGGAACGATGGGTACCGACCTGGCTCCGGAGCCGCGCGGCCCGGTGCTTCCCCGAGATCGGCTCGACCCTGAGAGCCGGAAGGTCGTCGAAGTCATGCCCACCCGGGTCGGTGTGGGCCCCGCGACGATAGCCGTCGCCGCGGGCGTCGACCTGGAGACCGTGCTCTCCTGCCTCGGAGGTCTGGCCGCCGCGGGTTACGTCGAACGCGTCTCCCGGGGCTGGCGCCTCCGCCCCGACCGCCCTCCCGGCGGATGAAGTCCCCTTCTCGGTGGGGTCATAGGGGCGGGGTGGGCCACACGGGAAGCAGACGGACCTGGCCGTGGCCGAGGAGGAGTAGCGGGTCGAGATAGGCGCGGTCACGGAGCAGGCCCCAGTGCAGGCAGGTGGCGGGGCAGTGCCCAGGGGCGTCCTGAAGGGTGCCGATCACCTCGCCGACGGCCACCGCCTGCCCGCGCCGCACCGAGGGCTGGACGGGCAGGTAGGTGGTCCGCAGGCCACCGGGGTGGAGCACGGTCACCACGCCCCGGTCCGCGAGCGGCCCGGCGTAACCGACCGTTCCCGCTCCCGCGGCGCGCACCTCGGCTCCGGGGGACGCGGAGAGGTCGGTGCCCCGATGACCGGCCAGCCACGGTTGGGCGGGTGGCGCGAAGCCCCTGAGCACCCGTGGCCGTCCGCTGAGCGGCCATTCCCAGAGGAAGGATTCCGAAGGAGAGGACCCTCCGGCAGGGGGAGCGGATTTCCTGGCACGGGATCCCCCTGGAGCCATGGAAGAGGACTCCCCGGAAGGGGAGGTGGCGTGTGCTTCAGCGGGGGGTGTCGTCCCCGCGTGGCCGTGCGCGGCCGTGAGGGCGGTCGCGGGGGTGCTCATGGGGGCCGCCGTGCCATATGCGCGGCCGGTCGCGCCTACGGGGTGCGCGAGGGAGGTCACGCGGTGGGCGCCCGCCGGTGTGGCCAGGACCAGTGAGCACAGCAGGGCTCGCAGCCCCACCGTGTGGACGGTCTTCATGTCGGCAAGCATGAAGACCCGTGATGCGGCGGAGATGGACCGAACAGGATTCTGTGGACAGTGGACGGTAGACGTGGCCAAGCCGGGAGGCGTGGCTGAGGATGGGGGAGAGGATGGCCCAGGACGTCGTGAGAGCGGGGATCGCGTGGTCGAAGAGCGTATTCGCGAGCTGGCGGCGGAGGTGGGCGTCGAGTTGCCGCCGGTGCGGGTGAGCGGGGACGATCCGGTACTGCCCTCCGTCTTCCGCGTGGGCACCGCCGCCGCCGTCGCCGTCGGGGCCGCCACCGGGGCGGCGGCCGCGCTCAGGGGAGGCGGAAGCCAGGCCGCCGTGGACGTGCGGGAGGCGGCGATCGCCTTTCTGGACGAGCGCCACTTCAGGATCGACGGAGCCGCTGTGGATCCGTGGGCGCCCCTTTCCGGTGACTACCGCGCCGCCGACGGCTGGGTTCGGCTGCACTGCAACTTCGACCATCATCGTGACGCGGCCCTCGCGGCGCTTGGGTTGCCCGAGGGTGCGGACGGGGACGCCGTCGAACGCGCCTGCGCGAGCCGGGGCGCCGTTGAGGTCGAGGAGGCGGTGACGGCCGAGGGAGGGTGCGCCGCGGCCATGCGCGACCGCACCGGGTGGCGTGGGCATCCGCAGTCACGGGCGGTCGCCGCGTCGCCGCTGGTCCACCTGACCCGGGTCGGCGCCTCCGGCGGCGCGAGGACCGACGCCTCGAAAGGCGGGGGAGGGCGGGCGCTCGACGGGGTGCGGGTGCTCGACCTGACCAGGGTGATCGCCGGACCGGTGGCGACCCGCACTTTGGCCGCTCACGGTGCCCAGGTGCTCCGGGTGGGTGCCGGGCACCTTCCCGAGGTGCCGGGGCTGGTGGTCGGCACCGCGTTCGGCAAGCGGTCCTGCCATCTCGACCTGAGGACTCCGGCCGGGAGCGCCGCATTGCGCGACCTGGTGGCGGGGGCCGATGTGCTCGTGCAGTCCTACCGTCCCGGGGCTCTCGAGGCACTGGGGTTCGGCCCCCGGAGGCTGGCGGAGATCAGGCCGGGGATCGTGTGCGTCGACGTCTCGGCGTACGGGGGTCAAGGGCCGTGGGCGGGCAGGCGCGGGTTCGACAGTCTGGTGCAGATGGCGTGCGGCATCGCTCACGAGGGCGGCGACGGTGCGCGGCCCCGCCCGCTGCCCGCCCAGGTCCTCGACCACGCCACCGGCTACCTGGCCGCCTTCGGCGCGATGGCCGCACTGCTCCGCCGATCAGCCGAGGGAGGATCCTGGCGGGTGGAGCTCTCCCTGGCCGGGACCGCGCGATGGCTGGACGGCCTTGGCCGGGTCGACGGAGCGGCCACGCCGGAGCCCGATGTCACCGGCGTGATCGAGGAGATGGACAGCGCCTTCGGTCGTCTGACCTATCTCCGGGCGCCCGGAACGATCGACGGTATGTCGCCGTACTGGTCGAGCCCGCCTCCGGAGAGGGGCGAGCACCCGCCCACCTGGTGGTGAGGTCTTCCGAGAGCTCTGGAAGGCGAGTCCGGGGGAGTGCGAGGTCATCGGGTTCGGGGGGCGGAGGGGTGGCGCAGCGGGGAGAGCCAGATCCACGCGGCCGCGGTCAGCACCCCGGCCGCGGAGATCCAGAACACCGGGCGCAGTCCGAGCAGTTCACCGGAGAGGCCGCCCGCGAGACCGCCGAGGGTGAGGACCCCCTGGATCATGAAGGCCTGCGTGGCGTTGACCCGGCCGCGCAGTTCGGCGGGGGTCTCGCGCAGGGTGATGGCGCCCATGCAGACGGCGAAGGCCACGACGGCCACGCCGGAGATCACCGCGCTGACGGCCAGGAGAAGGAAGCTGCGCCACACCGGTCCTGAGGTGAGCGCGACGATCATGAAGTCGACGGGGAAGAGCAGCACGGAGCAGGCCAGTATGCGGTTCTCGCCGTACCGTCCGGTCAGGCGCGAGACGACGGCCGCGCCGAGCAGGCCGCCGACGCCGAAGAAGGCGGTGATGGCGCCGACCAGCCCTCCGGCCAGGCCGAGCTCGTTGAGCGCGTAGATCACGAACAGTGCCATGTAGGCGCTGCCGAAGAAGTTGATCGTGATACCGGCGCCGCAGAGCGCGCGGAGCGTCGGGTGCCCGGCCACTGTGGCCAGGCCCTCGCGGATCTCGGTCCACATGCCGCGCCGGGGAGCGGGAGTGTGGTTCTCCGGCGCCTTGATCGATCTGATCAGGAACGCCGAGGCCAGGAACGACACCGCGTCGACCAGGAGCGCGAACGGTGCCGTGATCAGCTGGACGAGCAGTCCGGCGAGACCGGGTCCGGCGACGGTCGCCACGGCGAAGGCCGACTGGAAGCCCGCGAGGGCTTCGGTCCGCTGACTCTCGTGAACCACCGTGACCAGGTGCGGGAAGTTGACCGCCCGGAAGATCACCGAGCAGGTGCCGACGACGAACGCCACCGCGATCAGCCACGGCACGCTCAGCGACCCGGTGATCCAGGCCGCGGGGATCGTGGCCATGGCGACGGCCGAGACCGTGTCACAGGCGACCATGACCGGCCGGTGCCGCCGCAGCCGGTCGGCGAGGGCACCCGCCTGGAGACCGATCAGCAGGTAGGGCAGGGAGGACGCGGCGGTGAGCATGCCCATCTGGGCCGGGGACGCGCCGAGCAGGACGGCGGCGGTCAGTGGCACCGCGAGCCGGGAGATCTCCGTGCCGGTCTCGGTGACGGCACGGGCGGAGAGCAGGAGCCGGTAGTCGCGTTGTTTCCGCAGGGGCCCCGGCTCGGTCGCGGAGGCCTCGGGAGCGATGGGGGGTGAGGAGGGTTCGGGGGGCGTGGGGATGGCGGAGTCCTCGGAGTCCTCGGGGGCCACGGGGGTGGTGGGAGTCACGGGGACCCGCCCTCTTCAGGTCTCCGAAGATTTTGAAAGGAACGCTTCATAACTGTGAAGATAACCCTTCATAGTTATGAAGGCAATGTTTCACATATGGAGTGGGTACGGTCTGCACATGACCGAGGCATCGACGCGCAAGTCCCTCACCGATCCCACCGCGATGCGCGCGCTGGCGCACCCCGCGCGGCTCGCGATCCTGAACCGGCTCCAGGCCGAGGGGCCCTGCACCGCGACCGAGGTCGCCGAGGTCGTCGGGATCACCCCCAGCGCGGCCAGCTACCACCTGCGCATGCTCGCCAAGTACGGCTTCGTCGAGGACGCGCCCGTGCGCGACGACGGCCGCGGTGACGGCAGGGAGCGCCTGTGGCGCTCCAGCGCCACGGGCTTCAGCGTCAGCCCTGATCCGGACGACGGTCCGGACGTGCGTGGCGCCAAGGAGTTCCTGATCAAGGCGTTTCGGGAGCAGGCGGCGGACGAGGCGAGCAGGGCGCTGGAGAATCTTGAGCGGGAGTCGCGTGAGTGGCGCGAGGCCGCTCTGTTCAGCCGCGCCCTCCTGCTGGTCGACGCCGAGGAGTTGAAGGCGCTGAACGAGCGGATCGAGAAGCTGCTCGCCCCCTACAAGACCACCGTCAGGGACCGAATGGACGCCCCGCCCGGGGCTCGGGTCTCCGAGGCACAGGTCAGCCTCTTCCCCCGGGCCCGGCGCCGACCGCACGGCCTTCCACGCGACGCGTAAGGGGTGCTTGACGCCCCAAGGTCGGGAAGAGGCGCGGTTACGGGTACACTTTTTGGTGGCCTGTGAGTCATGGGCCGACTTCGCATGCCCCGTCAAGAACCGGGATCCCTCGGTCCGGGCGAAAGCCCGGCTGGATCCGGTTCGGGGCATCAGGGCGACAGCCGAGGGCTGTCGCGTCCAACCGAGAACAGCGCCCAGAGATGGGTGCCCCGATCTGGAGGACAATCAATGTCCACCCCCGTCGTCACCATGCGACAGCTGCTGGAAAGCGGCGTTCACTTCGGCCACCAGACCCGTCGCTGGAACCCGAAGATGAAGCGCTTCATCTTCACCGAGCGCAACGGCATCTACATCATCGACCTCCAGAAGTCGCTGGCCTTCATCGACAGGGCCTACGACTTCGTCAAGGAGACCGTCGCGCACGGCGGCACGATCATGTTCATCGGCACGAAGAAGCAGGCCCAGGAGGCCATCGCCGAGCAGGCGGCCCGTGTCGGCATGCCGTATGTCAACCAGCGCTGGCTGGGCGGCATGCTCACCAACTTCTCCACCGTGCACAAGAGGCTCCAGCGCCTGAAGGAGCTGGAGGAGCTCGACTTCGACAACGTGGCCGCCTCGGGGCTCACGAAGAAGGAGCTCCTCATGCGCCGCCGCGAGAAGGAGAAGCTTGAGCGCACCCTCGGCGGCATCCGGGACATGTCCCGGATCCCGAGCGCCGTGTGGGTCGTCGACACCAAGAAGGAGCACATCGGGATCAGCGAGGCTCGCAAGCTTCACATCCCGGTCGTGGCCATTCTCGACACCAACTGTGACCCCGACGAGGTCGACTACCCGATCCCGGGTAACGACGACGCGATCCGCGCCGTCGGTCTGCTGACCCGCGTCGTCGCCGACGCCGTCGCCGCCGGTCTCATGGCCCGCGCCGGCGCCAACCGTGGCGGGGACGACAAGCCGGCCGTCGCCGGTGGCGCCGAGCCGCTGGCCGAGTGGGAGCAGGAGCTGCTCGCGGGCGGTGCCGACAGCGCTCCGGCCGCCGAGGCCGAGACCGCCGAAGCCCCCGCCGAGGCTGCGGAGGCTCCCGCCGAGACCGCCGAGGCTCCCGCTGAGGCTGCGGAGGCTCCGGCCGCCGAGGTCGCAGAGGCTCCGGCCGCCGAGGCCGAGTCCACCGAGAAGCAGGCCTAGGTCACTTCCGTACGGCTCGTTTGGCCGTACGACCCGCAAGACCCTTCCGGGTGGGTGCCGCTCAGTTGGGGCACCCACCCGATCCACGACGATTCCCACGAGGAAAAGACAATGGCTTCCGTGAACATGGCCGACGTCAAGCGGCTTCGTGAGCTGACCGCCGCCGGCATGATGGACTGCAAGAAGGCTCTCGAGTCGTCCGAGGGCGACTTCGACCGCGCGGTCGAGATCCTCCGCCTCAAGGGCGCCAAGGACGTCGGCAAGCGTGAGGCCCGCACCGCCTCCAACGGCCTGGTCGCCCTGAAGCAGGAGGGCGACTCCGCCGCCGCGCTGCTCGAGCTCAACTGCGAGACCGACTTCGTCGCCAAGGGCGAGCGTTTCCAGGAGCTCGCGGCCCAGGTGGTCGACCACATCCTGGCCACCAAGCCGTCCGACGTGCCCGCGCTGCTCGACTCCGAGCTCTCCGGCAAGAGCGTCAAGACGCACCTCGACGAGGCCAACGCCGCGCTCGGCGAGAAGATCGAGATCCGCAGGTTCGCCGTGCTTGAGGGCGGTTTCATCGGCGCCTACATGCACAAGACCGACCCCCAGCTCCCCCCGGCGGTCGGCGTGCTCGTGCAGCTCGACTCCTCGAACGGTGACGTCGCCAAGGACATCGCGCAGCACGCCGCGGCGATGGCCCCGAAGTACCTCAGCCCCGCCGAGGTCCCGGCCGACGTCATCGAGAAGGAGCGCGCGCTCTTCGAGGAGATGACCCGCGAGGAGGGCAAGCCCGAGGCCGCCATCGGCAAGATTGTTGATGGCCGGGTCAACGGCTGGTACAAGGACTTCACTCTCCTTGAGCAGTCCTTCGTCAAGGACAACAAGAAGTCGGTCGCGAAGTTCGCGGACGAGAACGGCGTCAAGGTCCAGGCCTTCGTCCGCTTCAAGGTCGGCCAGGCCTGATCCCTGACATCCGCTCTTCAGGCAGAGCATCAAACGAGGAGGCCGCCGCCGTGCAGGAGAACACAGGACCCGCTACGCCGGCGGTTTCTTCGTACTCGGATCCGCTTCGCTGGAAGCGGGTGATGTTGAAGCTGTCCGGGGAGGCGTTCGCCGGCGGTGAGCCGCTGGGCATAGACCCGGGCGTCGTGAGCCACCTCGCGGACTCGATCGCCGAGGCCGTCCGCGGCGGTGTGCAGGTCTCGGTCGTCGTGGGCGGCGGCAACATGTTCCGGGGCGCCACCCTGTCCGAGCGTGGCATGGACCGCGCGAGGGCCGACTACATGGGCATGCTCGGCACGGTCATCAACTGTCTGGCCCTCCAGGACTTCCTGGAGAAGCGGGGGATCGACACCCGCGTCCAGACGGCGATCACCATGCAGCAGGTCGCGGAGCCGTTCCTGCCCCGCCGTGCCATCCGCCACCTGGAGAAGGGCCGCGTGGTCATCTTCGGGGCAGGGCTCGGCTCGCCGTTCTTCTCCACCGACACCTGCGCCGCGCAGCGAGCGCTGGAGATCGGCGCCGAGGCGCTGCTCAAGGGGACCCAGGTGGACGGCGTCTACGATGCCGACCCCCGTAAGAACCCTGACGCCGTCCGGTTCGACCATCTCGAATACGGTGAGGTGCTGACCCGTGGTCTCGGGGTCATGGACGCCACCGCCATCAGCCTGTGCATGGACAACAACCTTCCCATCGTGGTCTTCGACCTCATGGGTGAGGGCAACATCATGCGGGCGGTACGCGGTGAGAAGATCGGCACGCTGGTGAGCCCGGCACGGTGACGAGCCGGCATGGTGCCAGGACCGGCACGGTGACGAGCCGGTAGCGCAAGAAGCGAGCCCGACGTAGCTGGTGGAGTGGGACGCGAGGTGGAAGCGTTCCGTGAAGCGAGCGAGGAGTGGTGAGCGACCAGAGGACAGGAAGCGGGCCCGACGTAGCCGGCGGAGTGGGACGCGAGGTGGAAGCGTTCCGTGAAGCGAGCGAGGAGGGGCACGTGACCGAGAAGACAGGGTGCGAACCTGACGTAGCGAGCTGAGCGGTACGCCATTGTGGTGGTCCGGTGGACCTCCGGCGTGATGGCCTCCCGCGGAGTGCGTGAGGATGGGGAGTGACCGAGAAGACAGGGAGCCGCTGTGATCGACGAAACCCTCCTCGAAGCCGAGGAAAAGATGGACAAGGCTGTGTCGGTGGCGAAGGACGACTTCGCGGGCATCCGCACGGGTCGGGTCACCCCGTCGATGTTCAACAAGATCAGCGCTGAGTACTACGGGACACCCACCCCCATTCAGCAACTCGCCTCGTTCCACGTGCCCGAGGCGCGCATGGTCATCATCCAGCCTTTCGACAAGAGCTCGATGGCCGCGATCGAGAAGGCGATCCGCAACTCGGACCTCGGTGTGAACCCCGGTAACGACGGAGCGGTGATCCGCGTGGCCTTCCCCGAACTGTCGGAGGAGCGCCGCAGGGAGTACATCAAGGTCGCCAGGAACAAGGCGGAGCACTCCAAGGTCTCCATTCGCAACATCCGGCGCAGCGCCAAGGAGACCCTGGACAAGATGATCAAGGACGGCGAGGCCGGTGAGGACGAGGTGCGCCGGGCGGAGAAGGAGCTCGACGACCTCACCCAGAAGCATGTCGCCAAGATCGACGAGCTGCTCAAGCACAAGGAAGCCGAGCTGCTCGAGGTTTGAGCCATGATCCTTGTCCCGCGCGGGCTGTCCGTGCGGGACAAGGATTTTGTGTAGGTATGAAAGTAGGACCCCCTGTGGAACCCGTGGCGGGCAATAGCCGTACCGGCCGTAATCTCCCCGTCGCGGCGGCGGTGGGGCTCGCCCTGGCGGCGATCATCATCGCCTCCCTCTACTTCGTGAAGGTGCTCTTCCTCGCCGTGGTGGTCGCCGCGGTGGGTATCGGAGTGACGGAGCTGGTCCGCTCGTTCGAGGCCAGAGGCATCAAGGTCCCCCTCGTCCCGGTGCTGGCAGGCATGGCCGCGATGCTGGCCGCGGCCTACTGGGGCGGAGATCTGACCGGTTCGGCCTGGGGCGGGACCGCCTGGCTGGTCGGCGTCTTCGCGATGACCGTGCTCGGGCTGATGATCTGGCGGATGTTCCTGGGCACGGAGAACTACGTCCGCGACACCGCCGCGACCATCCTGGTCGTCGTCTATCCCTCCCTGCTCGTCGGGTTCGTGGCGCTGTTGCTCGCCAACCCCGACCAGGGCCCCGACCGGGTGGTCGTCTTCATCGCCACCACCGCCGCGAGCGATATCGGCGGATATTTCGCCGGAATCACCCTGGGTAAGCACAAGATGGCCCCGGTGATCAGCCCGAAGAAGACCTGGGAGGGCTTCGCGGGGTCGGCGCTGGCCTGCATGGCGGTGGGCGGCTGGCTGGTGGCGTGGCTGCTGGAGGCCGACATCTGGAAGGGCGTCCTGATCGGCGCGGTCGTGGTGATCTTCGCCACGCTCGGTGACCTGATCGAGTCGGTGATCAAGCGAGATCTCGGCGTCAAGGACATGGGCAGTGTGCTTCCCGGCCACGGCGGCATGATGGACCGCCTCGACTCCCTCGTCGCCACGCTGATCCCGGTCTGGGTGCTGCTCACCCTGCTGATCTGAGCCCGCCCCGGTCCGAGGCCGCCCGTGACATCCCGCCCGGGTGCGGTGCGGTCGTCACCCGTACGAGTCAGGGAGGGCGTCGATCATCCCGCCCTGGTGAGCCGGGTCGCGGACAGGCGCGGCAGCACCGCCCGGTAGCCCTCGGCCGAGACCAGACCCAGCTCGTCCGGGGTGATCGGGACGAGCCAGAGCCACTGGACGGAGTCGCCGCCGAAGGAGAAACCCGACAGGTCGGGCAGTCCCGGCAGCCCGGTCAGCATCATCACTCCGCCGTAGGCGGAGCCGAGCGGGAAGGTCTCAGGGCGGTGATACCACCTGGCGGTGTGGCCGTGCCCCAGCCAGGTGACCGAGTGCCACGGATACTGCCCCAGCCACAGGAACAGCCGGGCCGCGTCGCGGGCGTCACCGGGGGAGGCGACGGCGAGCTCCACCCGGGCGTACGCGTCCGGACGGTCGATGTACTGCTCGACGGTGGGCATCCGCTGGCAGCTCATCCCGACCGTGGACAGGATCGTGTGCTCCCTGCCACGTTCCGGCGGGCGTTCCGTGATGCCCACCGCGGGCATCCGCTCGCCCCCCGCGTCCCAGAACCTGCCCGCGGTGCCGACCTTGCGATCCAGGTGACCCATCACGAACTGCTGGAACGAGGCCCAGGCTCCGTCTCCGCCACGCCACTCCCAGTAGGCGCGCGCCTTGGAGATCCGAGGGGCCAGGCCGTCGTGGGCATCCTCCAGCGACCAGGCGAACGGGGACTCGCCCAGAGCGTCACGGGAGTAGCCGGGCATTCCCCGGCGCATGTCCGCCCATCCAGGAATGACCGCGAGCAGCTCGTCGTTCTCGTACAGGGCGACGCCGTCGCCCTCCTCGAACCACAGCGATCGCAGCGCGCCCAGAGGTCCTCTGCCGCCGGGGTGACGGGTGTTCGCCCTGGGGGCGACCGGTGGCAGTTCGGCCTCCAGACGGTCCTGGTCGATTCCGTCCGGGGCCGGGCCGTGGTTGGCCAGCCAGACGGCTCCGTGCACCGTCCCTCCCGGCCCGCACAGGTAAGCTACCGAGGAAGTCTCGTCACGTTCGACCACCAGGGTGCGGCTTCCGTAGGGATTGATGTCGGTAAGCACGACCTCGACGCCGTCTCCCCGCTCTCCTGCGGGGCCCATGGGGCGGTTTGTCGCCATACCTCCGGACTCTAGATCACTGTCGGGCACCGCTTCGAGCAATCGCGTAACCGTTGAGAGAAGGCGTTGGACTTGTCGACCGTCAGCCCGTCCGGGACCCCCGCTCCCGGCCAGCTCACCTTCGTGGCGCCGCGCCGGGCCAAGCCCGCCCGCCACCTGGCCGACCTGACCATGGCCGAGCGCCGCGCGGTCGTCGCCGAGCTGGGTGAGAAGCCGTTCCGTGCCGACCAGCTCTCCCGGCACTACTTCGAGAAGCTCAACGGCGATCCCGAGCTGATGACGGACCTTCCGGCCGCGGCGCGGGAGAAGTTCGCCACCGCGCTGTTCCCCAAGCTGCTCACCTCGGTCAGGGAGATGACCACCGACGCCGGCACCACCCGTAAGACGCTGTGGCGGCTCTTCGACGGTGCGTTGGTCGAGTCGGTCCTCATGCGCTACAGCGACCGTACGACGATGTGCGTGTCGTCGCAGGCCGGATGCGGCATGAACTGCCCGTTCTGTGCCACGGGCCAGGCGGGCCTGACCCGCAACATGACCACCGCCGAGATCGTCGAGCAGGTCGTCGCCGGGGCTCGCGCGCTCGCGGCCGGTGACGTCCCGGGTGGTCCGGGACGGGTCAGCAACGTGGTCTTCATGGGCATGGGCGAGCCGCTGGCCAACTACAAGGCCGTGATCGGCGCCGTGCGCCGCATGGTCGAGCCCGCTCCCGACGGCCTGGGCATCTCCGCCAGGGGCGTCACCGTCTCCACGGTCGGCCTGGTCCCGGCGATCGGCAAGCTCGCGGCCGAGGGCCTGCCGGTGACGCTCGCGCTCTCGCTGCACGCCCCCGACGACGAGCTCCGCGACACCCTGGTGCCGATCAACACCCGCTGGAAGGTCGCGGAGGTCCTCGACGCGGCCTGGGACTACGCGGCCAGGACCAAGCGCCGGGTCTCCATCGAGTACGCGCTGATCAAGGACATCAACGACCAGGAGTGGCGCGCCGACCTGCTCGGCAAGCTGATCAAGAACAAGCTGGTGCACGTCAACCTGATCCCGCTCAACCCGACCCCGGGTTCCAAGTGGACCGCCTCTCGCCCGGAGGACGAGCGGGCCTTCGTCAGGCGCCTGGAGTACCACGGTGTGCCGGTGACGGTCCGTGACACCCGAGGCCGCGAGATCGACGGTGCCTGCGGCCAGCTCGCCGCCGCGGAGTAGCGCGGAGTAGTAGCCCTCACCGTACGGCTGTGCCCCGAGGCCCCGATCGCCGCAGGGGCACCACCCAGTCCTCACGCCCCGCGCCGCCTCGGGGGACCCACCCAGCCGCCCCGCGCCGCATCGCCGCCTCGGGGCACAGCACCCAGCCGCCCCACGCCCTGCGCCGCATCGCCGACCGGCCAGGTGTGGCCGGTCGGCGATCTCCACCTGTGCGGAACGGCGACCAATCCGTCACCGAATCAGCGACGAAACTCTCAGCGACCAAGCGACCATCCTGTCAGCGAGATGGCGACCAATCTTTCAGCAACCCAGCGGCCATTCTGTCACTGAGCCTCGGGCTATGACATGCTTGCTCGCCATCAAGGAGCAGGTGGACACCGATCCGAGGCCGGGGCGATACCTGCTGACCGGGTCGGCGCGCGTACTCGGGCTTCGCGGGCTTCCCGACGCGCTGCCCGGCCGGATGGAGACCATCGAACTGTGGCCCTTCTCGCAGGGAGAGATCGACGGTACGGCCGACGGATTCGTGGACGCGGTCTTCGCGGGACCCGACGACCTTCACCACACCTCCGAGGTCAGCCGTGCCGAGTACGCGGAACGGCTGGTCCGAGGTGGGTTTCCCGAAGCGGTGTCGCGCAACAACATCCGTAGACGGGAGCGATTCCTCGACTCCTACGTCGCGGACCTCGTCGCACGCGATGTGAGTCAGCTGGCGGAGATCGAACGGACGGCGGAGATGCGAGCTCTGATTCGGTTGCTGGCCGCCAGATCGGGACAGCTGCTGGTTTCCGGGTCCTTGAGCAAGGACGTCGAGCTCTCCACGAGCACGATTCATCGCTATCTCGGCCTGTTGGAAGAGGTCTTCCTGATCAAGCGGATCCCCGCCTGGTCACGCAACCTCGGCAGCCGTGCGACCGGAACCCCCAAGATGGCGTTCGTTGATTCCGGGATCGCGGCCAACCTCCTGGGCGCCGACTCCAGGAGTTTGGTGCGTCCGGAAGGTGCTTTCGGCCCACTTCTGGAGGGCTTCGTCCTGATGGAGCTGGCTCGCCAGATCACCTGGTCCGACGAACGTGTGGAGCTGTTCCACTACCGGACCAAGGACAAGGTAGAGGTCGACGCCGTGCTGGAGAATCGCCAGGGACGGGTGGTCGGCATAGAGGTGAAGGCGTCCTCGACGGTGCGACCGGATGACTTCAAGGGACTGCGGCACCTGGCGGCCCGCCTCGGTGACGACTTCGCGGTGGGAATCGTCCTCTACACGGGGACGCAGACGCTCCCGTTCGGCGACCGCATGCGCGCCATGCCGGTGAGTGCCCTCTGGGAGGTCGCGGCCCCGCGTAATTGACCGCATGGTCGCCGGTCATGGCATCGGTGTCGACGGCACGTGTCGTCAAGGCTGGTTCTCCAGCCGTCTCTCCTCTTCCAGGCTGCGGGCCGGCTTCATGGCGGTCGCCCCGCACCGAACATCGCACAGGCCATGCTCAACGTTGACATATTGGTACGCCGTAGGGGATACCACCGTCTCCGGCGCCTTCGGTGATGATCCGGATCCGTCTGCAGCGAGCCATCTTCCTGTGGCGCCGGCGTGGCGCATGCTGGGGCAGTTGATCGACTGGTTGAACGGCGGGCCGCTGCCGGAGTGGGTGCCCCCGCTGCCGGGCCGACAGCCCGTGGAGGGTGACGTCGCGTATCTGCCGACCGCGGTTCTCTGTCAGGACTACAACCTCCAGGTGCGTAACTACGCGGAGTACGCCGCACTCATCCGTGTCTCCAACCGGCTCGCACCCGACACGGGGTATCACCCGTACCCGATCGACGACCTGCCGATCTGCATGAACTACCCAACCACCAACGCGCCGCACGCGCTGCGGTACACGGGCGACGCGCCGCTGCTGCTCGGGAATTCCCTGCACGATCCGGCCACCCCGTGGATATGGTCCGCCAACGCGGCACGTCAGCTCGGGCCGAAGGCAGTGTTGCTCACATACGAGGGTTGGGGGCACCGCATCTACGGCAAGGACAAGTGTCAGACGGACATCTTCGACGAGTACTTGATCTCTCTGAAGGTGCCGCCGCGCGGCACGCGCTGCGCCGTGGGCACCCCCGAGGAGAGTGTGCTCAGACAGCAGGCGCCGTCCCAGACGTGGCCGACCGGTCCGAACCACTGGACGGCCGGCCCGGTCGCGGCCTCATCCGCCTTCTGATTCCGGAGGCGGTCCTCCGCCCGGGCGGTTCATCCGGGTGAGGTCTGTGTAGCTGTCGAGTGGGTGGGTGTCGTTGGACCACGGTGAGTCCGGTGGTTCGACGACACCCACCCTTGTGTGTCGCAGACCGGTGGCGGGCTTCGAAATCGACGTCTGACGGCCGTGGTTCCGTCATCGATCGGTCGCATCCGCGACCCCCTTCAGGGGTTCAGACGGCGTAGGCGTGTGTACAGCAGGAGGCTCGCGGCGGTCCAGAAGAGGGTGGCGGCGGAGATGGGGAGCAGGACCTCCCCGAGCAGGCCGGCGTTGGCGGCGCGCATCCAGGGCATGATCGGCACCGCGAGGTGGCCCGCGGGGGTGAGGCTGATCAGCAGCAGGGCGAGATAGCCGCCGAAGAGGGCGAGCATCGAGACGGCCGGGGAGGCGAGGATCGGGCGGCTGGTGAGGGCGCCCAGGGCCGTTCCCGCGCTCACGCCGAGCACGTGCAGCGCGATGCCGCTCGCCAGGTCGGCGGGGGCGGGCATGGCGGCGAAGCCGTGGAGCAGCGGCAGCCCGACCGCGATCGCCGCCATGCCGAGGTTGACGGTGAGCGCGGCGAGCAGCCCGGCTCCGATCTCGCGGCCGGGACGCCCGGCGGCCGTCATGGAGATGAGCCGCTGCGTCGGGGGTTCGGTGTCGAGCAGCCCTCGGGCGGCCCAGGCGAAGACGAGGATCAGCAAACCGGCCGAGTCCGCGTACGCGGGCAGCTCCTTGCCCGGCGGGGCGAGCGTCGAGTAGAAGACGGACAGCATCGCGAAGAGCCCGATCGTCGGCTGGAGCAGCCGGTGTGACCGGGCGTAGGCGGAGAGCTTGAAGCGTACGAGGTGGATCACGATGACCGCCTGGTGAGGTAGCCGTCGGCGCGGAGCTTCTGTTCCACCTCGTCGGCGTCGCCCGCGTCCACGAGCACCTCGATCACCACCTGCGGAGACGAGCTTTCCGAGGGGGATCGAGGGGGCGGCGAGTGCTCCTTCGAGGTGTCCGGGGAGGGGCTGGTTTCCGGGGTGTCTCGCGGAGCGGGGGTGGGAGGTGTTGAGGTGGTGGGAAGTGCCGCGGAGTCGCGGGCGCCGACGGTGACGTCGCCGTTCACGACGAGCCAGTGATCGGCGCCGGGGAAGTGCTGAAGTTGGTTCTGGTGGTCGCTGACCACGACCGTACCGCCGCGTGCGGCGATTTCTTCGATGATCACAGGGAGTTCGGTACGGGTCTGCTCGTCGAGTCCGGCGAAGGGCTCGTCCAGGATCAGCAGGTCCGGCGGGGCGAGCAGCGACTGGATGAGCCCGATTTTCTGTGCGCTGCCCTTGGACAGGTCGCCGAGCGGTTGGTCCAGCAGGTGGGCCGCGTTCAGTCGCTCCGCCAGGTCCCCGGCCGCGGCGGCGGAGGAGGAGAGCCCTCGAATCCTGGACATGTGGACGAGGTAGGCGGCGACGGTGAACGGCTGGTCTGAGGGGAACACGTCGGGGGCGTAGCCGACGACCTTGGGCCGGTCGGCGATCGAGCCTCGGGACGGGGGGACGAATCCCGCCATCAGCCGCAGCAGCGTCGATTTTCCGGCGCCGTTGCGGCCGGTGACCTCGATGACGGAACCGGGACGGAGTGTGAGCTCGACGTCCCGCAGGATCCAGGGGCCGCGCCGCGAGTATCGAAAGGACACTGTGGAGAGCCGCATGAACCGCAACATTACCGGTGATCATGCCGGAATTCGCCGTTGATCGCCGACCATGATGCGATCTGCCCCCTGGAAGCGGGCTCGACCTGATAAATAAACAAATAAGAGGATCTCCAGGAAGCCTCGTTCGGTGAGTCACCCGACCCACCACGCTCGATTTCTCCCCTCGGAAGGGATGCACGGACAGAAATCCAGTCGGGGAGAGGCGAAAGGATGCGGGTTTGAACCGCTTTCCACGGGTTCTTGGGATTCGCAGGGGATACGACATGGCTCAGGTGGACCGGCTGGTCCGCCGGATCGAGGGCACCCTCGGCAGGGCCACCCCGGAGGGGGAGCCGATCACCGCGGACGAGATCCGTGGCGCTCGTCTCCGCACCAGGCGCGGCGGTTACCACGAGCTCGCCGTCGACTTCGCGCTTGAGGCCTTCATCGTGGCGGTCGAGACCCGGTCCACAGAAACAGGCGGACGCCCGATCGTCCCCGCCCGTAACACCGCGCCCGCGGAGCCGGAGCGGAAAGACCGGGAGGACCAGGGGGAGTGGGAGGGCCACGCCGCCCGGGTGGAGCGGGTCGCCTTCAGGTCAGGCCGCCTCGGCATGGGCTACGACGAGGACGAGGTGGACGCCTTCCTCGACCGTGCCGTGGCCACCCTGCGTGGCACCACCGACACGCCCCTCACCCCCGAGGGCGTGCGCGAGGCCAGGTTCACCACGGTGATACTGCGGCCCGGGTACGCGATCGGTGAGGTCGACGAGTTTCTCGCCGATCTCGCGGGAGCCCTGGAGAGCCGCGTCAGCCGATGACGACATCCCTTCAGGTTTTCCCGGTCTCTCCTGGTTCGCCGCCATACGGCGGGGGAGTGCGTGGGGCCTCGTCAGCGGGTGCCCCAGGAGTAGGTTTGCTTGTGAAGCTTGAGATAGACGAAGGTCTCGGTGGCCCTGACGGTCGGGATGGCCCGGATCTTGCCGAGGATCTCCAGAAGATGCTGGTCGCTCTCGCAGACGACCTCGACCATGATGTCGAGCGACCCCGCGGTGAGCACCACGTAGTCGATCTCCCTGATGGCGGACAGCTCGTCGGCCACCGTCTCCAGGTCGCCCTCGCATTTGATACCGATCATGGCCTGACGGGGGAAGCCCAGGGTGAGCGGGTCGGTCACCGCGACGATCTGCATGACTCCGGCGTCGAGCAGGCGCTGCACCCGCTGGCGTACGGCGGCCTCGGAGAGCCCCACGGCCTTGCCGATCGCGGCGTACGGCTTGCGCCCGTCCGTCTGCAGTTGCTCGATGATCTGCTTGGAGATCTCGTCGAGGACGACGGGGCCGGGCCTGGCGTCGTTTTCGCGGCGAACCTTGGGCGGCGTCGTCATGGGCGCTCCCTGGCGTCATGTTGCGGGGCTGTTGCCGTCATGTTGCGGCTCCGATGCGACATGCTGTCAGTTCCGGCGCCTCTGTCAAGCGATTTCGTAGCAATTTGGTATCTTAACAACGAAATCCCTTGTCGTAGGACTCTCGCTCTGTAAGAGTCGCGACAACTCAGCCCCGATCCATAGGAGGCCGACGGTGACCACCCCGGTTGAGACCAACGAACTCCCCCGCCTGCGGAACTACATCGACGGCGAGCTCGTGGAGGGCAGGAGCGGCCGGTTCTCCGACGTCATCGATCCGTGCACCGGCGAGATCTACCTTAAGGCCCCCGTCTCGGGCACCGAGGACATCGACGCGGCGTACGCCGCGGCCGCCGCCGCGTTCGAGTCGTGGAGCCAGGCCACCCCGGGCGAGCGCGCCAACCTCCTTCTCAAGGTGGCCGACGCGATCGACGCGAGGGCCGAGGAGCTGAACGAGGCCGAGTGCCGCAACACCGGCAAGCCGCGCGCCCGCATGGCCGAGGACGAGACCCCGATCGCCTCCGACCACTTCCGCTTCTTCGCGGGGGCCGCGCGCACGCTGGAGGGCCCGACGTCCGGCGAGTTCCTCGCCGACCACACCTCCGTCATCAGGCATGAGCCGATCGGCGTGGTGGGCCAGGTCACCCCCTGGAACTACCCGATGATGATGGCGGTCTGGAAGATCGCCCCGGCGCTCGCCGCCGGCAACACCGTGGTGCTCAAGCCCTCCGACACCACCCCCGTCTCCACGGTCAAGCTGGCCGAGATCATCGGAGACGTCCTGCCCAAGGGTGTCTTCAACGTCGTCGTCGGCGACCGGGAGACCGGCGCGCTGGTCGTCGGTCACCCGACCGCCTCGATGGTCGCGATCACCGGTTCCGTCGGCGCGGGAATGGCCGTGGCCAGGAGCGCCGCGGAAGACCTCAAGCGGGTCCACCTGGAGCTGGGCGGCAAGGCGCCCGTCATCGTGTTCGACGACGTCAAGGACCTCAAGTCCGCCGCGGAGTCCATCGCCACCGCGGGCCTGTACAACGCGGGGCAGGACTGCACCGCGGCCTGCCGCGTGCTGGTCCACGAGGACGTCCACGACGAGTTCGTGGCCGCGCTCACCGAGGCGGCGGCGAGCACCGTGACCGGCGACCTCTCCGAGGAGAGCGCCCTGTACGGCCCGCTCAACAACGCCGACCAGCTGGCCCGCGTCACCGGCTTCATCGACCGGGCCCCCGGCCACGCCAAGGTCCTGACCGGCGGGAACCGGATCGGCGACCGCGGTTACTTCTTCGCCCCCACCATCGTCGACGGCCTCAGGCAGGACGACGAGATGGTGCAGAACGAGGTGTTCGGGCCGGTCATCACCGTCCAGACCTTCACCGACGAGGCCGACGCGGTCGCCAAGGCCAACGGCGTCAAATACGGCCTGTCCGGCTCGGTGTGGACCTCCGACCACGGCCGGGCGATGAGGGTGTCGAACCGTCTCGACTTCGGCGTGGTATGGGTCAACACTCACATACCGTTCGTCTCGGAGATGCCGCACGGAGGCTTCAAGCACTCCGGTTACGGCAAGGACCTGTCCGTTTTCGGCCTGCACGACTACCTGCGCGTCAAGCACGTCATGCACTACATCGGCGAATAGCCGCGAACAGAGGGATAAGCCTGGCATGACCGAAATTCAGGCGAGCACGGAGACGGCCGACGCCGTCTCCCACTCGTCCCACGTGCCCGCGATCGAACTCGACGGGGTCGTCAAGGAGTACGTCTCCCACGGCGAGGTCGTCCAGGCGGTCAAGGGTGTCACCCTGTCGATCGCCGAGGGGGAGTTCTTCTCCCTCCTCGGCCCCTCGGGCTGTGGCAAGACCACCACCATGCGCATGATCGCCGGGTTCGAGGATCCCTCGCGTGGCACCGTACGGCTGCACGGCCAGGACGTCACCGACGTCCCCCCCAACCGGCGCGACGTCAACATGGTCTTCCAGTCCTACGCCCTCTTCCCGCACATGAACGTCTGGGAGAACGTCGCGTTCGGCCTCAGGCGCAAGAAGGTCGCCGAGGCCGAGATCAAGCGCCGGGTCGGCGAGATCCTGGAGATCGTCGACCTCACCGGGCGCGAGAAACGCCGCCCCAGGGAGATGTCCGGAGGCCAGCAGCAGCGGGTCGCCCTCGCCCGCGCCCTGGTGAACAACCCCCGCGCCCTCCTGCTGGACGAGCCCCTCGGCGCCCTCGACCTCAAGCTCCGCCAGGCCATGCAGATCGAGCTCAAGCGCATCCAGCGAGAGGTCGGCATCACCTTCGTGTACGTCACTCACGACCAGAGCGAGGCGCTCACGATGAGTGACCGCATCGCCGTCATGAACGACGGCACGGTCGAGCAGCTCGGCAGCCCCAGAGAGATCTACGAGCGGCCCGCGACCGCCTTCGTAGCAGGGTTCATCGGCACGTCCAACCTGCTCAGCGGCACTGTCGACCGGTTCCAGTCAGGTTTTGCGGTGCTTAAGCTGGGTGAGGACGACCATGTCCTCACCGAGGGCGGATCGTTCGGAGCCGGGGAGCCGATCGCGATCACGGTACGCCCGGAGAAGATCAGGATAACCACGGAGGAGCAACCCGTCGGAGACCTCAGCGTCGTGCGCGGCACCGTCTCAGAGGTGGTGTACCTGGGGCTCTACACCAGTTACACGGTCTGCCTGGCACACGGCGAAGAGGTGACCGTCTTCCAGCAGAACGCACTGGACAGCGCGAGTACGGCGGAGCGTGGAGACGCCGTCTGGCTGTCGTGGCTGCCGCACCACTCGTACGCGATCGGAAGTTGAGCTCGATATGGACCCCCGCACGAACCCCGCCTTTCTGCGAGGCATGACGCAGAGCCGCTCCGTCACTCGCCGTGACGCCCTTCGTCTGGGCGGTATGTCGGCCGCCGGCCTCGCCCTCGCCGCCTGCGGTGTGCAGGGCAAGAAGGTGGAGGCCGTTCCCCAGAAGGACGCCCTCGCCGAATACTGGGGCTCCAAGCAGAAGAACGGCACGCTGCGCTTCGCCAACTGGCCGCTCTACATCGACAAGGACGGCAAGCGGTACCCCTCGCTGGAGCTGTTCACCGCCGACACCGGCATCAAGGTGGAGTACCAGGAGGCGATCCAGGACAACAGCACGTTCTTCGGCAAGATCCAGCCGCTGCTCGCCGCCAACAACGACATCGGCTACGACCTGATGATCATCACCAACGGCCTCCAGCTGAGCAAGGCCCTCGCGCTGGGCTATCTCGTCCCCCTCGATCACTCCAAGCTGCCGAACTTCGCGGCGAACGCGAGCTCCGCGGTGAAGAACCCCACCTGGGACCCGAACAACGCCCACACGATCCCGTGGACGGTCGGCGTGACCGGCATCGCCTACAACCCCAAGTACGTGGACGAGGTCAAGAGCATCCACGACCTCTGGAACCCCAAGTACAAGGGCAAGGTCGGCATGATGCTCGACACCCAGGAGGTCGCCAACTTCAGCATGTTCGCCCTGGGCATCGACCCCGACAAGTCGACCGAGGCCGACTGGAAGAAAGCGGGGGAGAAGCTCAAGGAGCAGCGCGACGCGGGCTTGGTGCGCAAGTACTACGAGAACGACTACGTCGACGCCCTCGCCAGGGGCGACATCTGGATCACCATGGCCTGGTCGGGCGACATCTTCCAGCAGGTCGCCGAGGGCAAGGACCTGAAGTTCGTGGTGCCCGAGGAGGGCGGCACGATCTGGACCGACAACATGTGCATCCCGAAGACCGCGCAGAACCCGGTCGACGCGCTCACCTACATGGACTACGTCTACCAGCCCAAGATCGCCACGATGCTGGTCGAGTACATCAACTTCATCACCCCGGTCTCCTCCGCGAAGGATCTCGTCCTCGCCGACGCGGCCAAGGCGACGGGGGAGGAGAAGAAGACGCTGGAGCAGATCGCCGAGAGCCCGCTGATCTTCCCCTCGGAGGAGGACATGGCCAAGCTGCGGTCGTACAAGACGCTCAACTCCGCGGATGAGAAGATCTTCGAGGACATCTTCCAACCCGTCACGCAGGGCTAGGCGAATGAGAGAGCGAATCGGACCGGAAGGGGTCATCGGCCGGTGAAGCGCCTCACCCCCTACCTGCTCATCCTGCCCGGCGGCCTCTGGCTCGCGATCTTCCTGGTGGTACCGATGGTCTTCATGGCCTCGGTGTCCACCCAGGAGGGCAACGTGGTCGACGGATTCATCCAGACGTTCAACTTCCCGGTGTACGGCGAGGCGCTGGCGCAGTACCAGACGCAGTTCCTGCGCTCGGCCGGGTACGGCCTGACCGCGACCCTCATCTCCATCGCGCTCGCCTACCCGATGGCCTACTGGATCGCCTTCAAGGGCGGCAGCCGCAAGTCCACCTACCTGCTGCTGGTGCTGCTGCCGTTCTTCGTCTCGTTCGTGCTGCGCACGGTGTCGTGGAGGTTCCTGCTCGCCGACGACGGCATGCTGCTCGGACCGCTGAAGTCGGCGGGGCTGCTGCCCGAGGACTTCCACGTGCTGCAGACGACGTACGCGGTGATCGGCGGACTGGTCTACAACTACCTGCCGTTCATGATCCTGCCGATCTACGTCGCGCTGGAGCGGGTGGACCCCAAGGTGGTCGAGGCCGCCCAGGACCTGTACGCGGCCAAGCGGGAGGCGTTCACCAAGATCGTGCTGCCGCTCTCGCTGCCCGGTGTGTTCGCCGGGGTGCTGATGACGTTCGTCCCGATGACCGCCGACTACGTCAACGCGGGCATCCTCGGCGGCCCGGAGAACACGATGATCGGCAACATCATCCAGCTCGAATATCTGGTCAACAACGACTACCCGACCGCCGCCGCGCTGTCGTTCACGCTGATGGCGGCGATGCTGATCGGCATCTTCGCCTACGCCAAGGCGCTCGGCACCGAGAACGTCCTGGAGGCGGCGGCCCGATGAGCGGCACCATCGACGTCACGGAGAGCCCGGAGAACACCGAGAACACGACGACGAGCGCGCCCGCCGGGCGGCGGACCCCGCGAAGCGGCAGGCGGCTGGGCGACCGGCTGCTCCTCGGCTACGTCTGGCTGATCATCGCCTGGCTGTTCCTGCCGATCTTCGTCATGATCCTGTTCGGCTTCAACGACACTCAGAGCAAGTCGAACGTGACCTGGCAGGGGTTCACCCTCCGGTGGTGGGGCCGCCTGGACGAGTACCCCCAGTTGCTTGACGCGGTGCGCAACTCCATCTACATCGCCGTGCTCTCCACGGTGATCACGACGGTGATCGGCACGCTCATGGGGCTCGCCCTGGGCCGCTACCGGTTCCGCGGGCAGGGCGCGACCAACCTCGTGATGTTCGCCGCGATCGCCTCGCCCGAGCTCGTGATGGGCGCCTCGCTGCTGTCGCTGTTCATCAGCGTCGGTGTGCAGACCGGCTTCGCGACCGTGGTCGTCGCGCACGTGCTGTTCTCGCTCTCCTTCGTGGCGATCACCGTGCGGGCCCGGGTGATCGGGCTCGACCGGTCGATCGAGGAGGCGGCGCGCGACCTCGGCGCGTCCACGTGGATCACGTTCTGGCGGATCACCTTCCCGATGATCCTGCCCGGGGTCCTCTCCGGCGCGCTGCTCGCCTTCGCCCTGTCCATCGACGACTTCGTGATCACCCAGTTCACCAGCGGAGCCACCCAGACGTTCCCGCTGTGGATCTGGGGGGCCACCCGTATCGGGGTGCCGCCTCAGGTCAACATCCTCGGAACGCTTATATTCGCGGTAGGCGTCGCCATCGCCGTGGTCAACACGGTCACCGCGCGCCGCCGCACCTAGCCGTCGTCGATCCCCGTGCCCTCACCGGGCCACGGGGCTTCGGTGTACCCGGATCACCGGCGACGACGGTTCCGGCGGACAACGTCCCGCAGGAGAGCGAAATCCGGTAAAGACCAGGATCCGGCAGAGACAGAATCCGGCAGAGTACAGATTCCCGGCACAGAACAGGGAGGCGAGATCGGACTCAGGCGGGGGGGAACCCGCGCGTGATCTCCACGACCACGCGATACACACAAAGACAACCTGACTCACGTAGGGAAGTGAGATTTGTGGATCCGCTGAAGGCTCTTGCTGACGCGGAGCGCAAGCCGTACTGGCTCGACAGTCCGGCGAAACCCGAGCCGCAGGCGCGGCTCTTCGGCGAGACCGGCGCCGATCTGGCGGTGGTCGGCGGAGGCTTCTCGGGGCTCTGGACCGCCCTGATGGCGAAGGAACGCGACCCATCGCTCGACGTCGTCCTCCTTGAGGGGCGCAGGATCGGCTGGGCGGCGTCCGGCCGCAACGGCGGCTTCGCGATGGCCACGCTGACCCACGGCATCGCCAACGGGCTGGAGCGCTGGCCCGAGGAGATCGCCACGCTCGAACGCCTCGGCGTCGACAACCTCGACGAGATCGGCGAGGCGGTCGCCGAGTACGGCATCGACTGCGGCTACGAGCGCACCGGCGAGCTGCACGTGGCCACCGAGCCGTGGCAGCTGGAGGAGATGAACCGCAACCTCGGCGTCGCCCGCGACCTGGGCGTCCGCTTCGACGTCCTCGACACCGAACAGGTCCGGGCGGAGGTGAACTCGCCCACGTACATCGGCGGCCACTGGGAGCGCGACGGCTGTGCCATGCTCGACCCCGCCCGGCTGGCCTGGGGGCTCCGGCAGGCCTGCCTCTCGCTGGGCGTGCGCATCTACGAGCGCACGCCGGTACGGACGATGAGGGACACCCCGACGAGCCTGGACCTGATCACCCCGCACGGCAGCGTGAGGGCGCGCAGGGTCGCGCTCGGCACCGGCGTGTTCCAGCCGCTGCTGCGGCGGCTGAAGCACTTCCTGGTGCCGGTCTACGACTACGCCCTGATGACCGAGCCGCTCTCGGCCGACCAGCTGGCCTCGGTGGGCTGGCACAACCGGCAGGGGGTCGGGGACGCGGCCAACCAGTTCCACTACTACCGGCTGACCGAGGACAACCGGATCCTCTGGGGCGGTTACGACGCGGTCTACTACAACGGCGGAATGATCAAACCCGAGTACGACCAGCGCGACGAGACCTTCGTCAAGCTGGCCGAACACTTCTCCACCACGTTCCCCCAGCTGTCCGGGCTGCGCTTCACCCACAGGTGGGGCGGGGTCATCGACACCTGCAGCCGCTTCAGCGCCTTCTACGGCCAGTCGCACGGCGGGCGCCTCGCCTACGCCGCCGGATACACCGGCATGGGCGTCGGCGCGACCCGGTTCGGGGCGAACGTCATGCTCGATCTGCTCGCCGGAGAGCGGACCGAGCGGACCGAGCTCAGGATGGTCAAGGAGAAGCCCGTCCCGTTCCCGCCCGAGCCGGTCCGCTCGGCCGGGATCCAGATGACCCGCTGGTCGATCGCCCAGGCCGACCTGCACCAGGGCCGCCGCAACCTCTGGCTGCGCACCCTGGATCGGATGGGGCTCGGATTCGACTCCTGAGACCCGGAAGATCCTGGTAAGTCCCGTTCCCGTTCCCGTTCCCGGCTCAGGCCGGACGAGCGGGAACGGGCCGGCCCGGGGACACCCGGGGGTGTGGAGACAGCGGAGGTCCGCGGGTGTGCGGGGGCCGCGGGGGGCTCGTTGGCTTCCGCGGCGCGGACCGTACAGACTTGGAGCATGTCGGAAAAGGTGAAGTTCACCGCCGGAGGGATCACCCTCTTCGGCGACCTGCGGATCCCGGCGGGGCCGGGCCCGCACCCCGGCGTGGTCCTCACGGGCCCGTTCACCGGCACCCGCGACCAGGTCACCGGCCTGTACGCCGCCCGGCTCACCGACGCGGGATACGCGACGCTCGCCTTCGACCACCGCAACTGGGGGGAGTCGGGCGGACAGCCACGCAACCACGAGGACCCCCAGGGCAAGCTGGAGGACCTGCGGGCCGCGGTCTCGCTGCTGCGCTCGCGCCCGGAGGTGGACGGCGACAGGATCGGCGCGCTCGGGATCTGCCTCGGCGGGGGCTACGCGCTCAGGTTCGCCGCCTTCGACCCCCGGGTGAAGGCGTTCGCGGGCGTCGCGGGGGCCTACAACAACCCCTACGGCATGCGCGCCGGAATGTCCCCCTCGGGATACCAGGAGGCGCTGGCCTCGTTCACGGAGGTGCTGGAGCGCCAGGACGGGGGTGCTGAGGTGGAGTATCTCCCCGCGGTGGCCGAGGAGGGGGAGGCGGCGATGCCGGGCGACGAGCCGTTCGCCTACTACGGCACCTCCAGGGGGGCCTCGGAGCACTGGCGCAACGAGGTCACCCGGGCCTCCGTCCGCGAGTTGATCACCGTGGACAACATGATGGGCGCCGACTTCCTCTCGCCCAAGCCCGGTCTGATCGTGCACGGCCTGGTCGACCGCTTCTGCTCACCCGAGGGCGCCGAGGAGGCGTACCGGCGGATGGACGACCCCAAGCGGATCGTCTGGCTGGACGCGAGGCTGCACATCGACCTCTACGACACCGAGCCGCACGTCACCCGGGCGGTCGAGGCCGTCACCGCGTTCTTCGGCGAGCATCTCTGAGCGCGATGTACGTCCTCGGGCTGGACGTCGGCGGGACCTCCTCGCGGGCGCTGCTGCTCGACGCCTCGGGACGGCGGGCCGGGTACGGCAGGGCGCCGGGCGGCAACCCCGCGGCCCACGGCAACGCCGCCGCGGTGGCCAACATCGGCCGGGCGCTGGGGCTCGCGCTACGCGGGATCGACCCGGGCCTGGTGAGCGGGGCGGTCATCGGGCTGGCGGGTGGCGGGGCGTTGGACCGCCTGGTCTTCGACCCCATGTGGGCCGCCGCCGGTCTGCGCGTCCCGCCCCGGCTCACCGGCGACCTGGGCATCGCCTTCGCCGCGGGTACGGCGGAACCGCGCGGCACCGCCCTCATCGCCGGTACCGGGGCGATCGCCGCCAGGATCGAGGACGGCGAGCCGGTGATGATCGCCGACGGGCTCGGCTGGCTGCTGGGCGACGCGGGCTCGGGGTTCTGGCTGGGCAGGAAGGCGGCGTCCGCCGCAGTCCACGCCCTCAGCAGGGGCGACGCGGGCGGCAGGCTCACCGGCCTGGTCGCGGGCGCCCTGCTGGAGGGCGAGCCGCTTTTCTCGGGCACAGTGGATTCGGGTGCGCTTGCCTCGGGCACGGTGGATTCGGGTGCGCTTGCCTCGGGCACGGTGGACTCGGGTGCGCTCGCCTTGAGCACGCTCGCCTCGGGCACGGCGGAGGAGATGAGGGCGCTCGCGATCAGGCTGGTGGTCCGCGCGCAGTCGCGGCCCCCGCTGGAATTGGCCAGGCTCGCCCCGCTCGTCAGTCGGGCGGCGACCGAGGGGGACCCGGCAGCCCTCACGATCGTGTCCGACGCGGCCCGGTTGCTCTGCGAGACGGTGGCCGAGGTCCGCCGGGCGGGCGAGACGAGCCCGATCGTGCTGGCCGGGAGCGTACTGACCAGCGAGGGACCGATCGCCTCCGCCGTACGGGAGAGGCTGGGGCCCTCGGCGGTCCTGGCGGGCGACGGCGCGGGGGCGGCGGCGTGGCTGGCCGGCCGGGAGGCGTTCGGCTGGGACTCCGCGACCGCCGTCCGGCTGCACGCCCGCGTCGTCTCCGGCGACTGACGGGAGCCGCCGGGTCGGCTGTTCGGGCAGACTGACCCCGTTCTCCACGGGTGCCGCGCCGTCACGGCCGGAGGGCGTATCCGGTGCGGCGTGTGATCACCCCGGGACGATCGCGCGCACGCGCCGAGCACGAGGCCGACCGGGCGGGCCGCGGGGGCCAGGCGGGAAGCGCGGACCTTGTGGACCGGAATCCGGGCACGGTACATACATCGATGTACGTCCCGAATGGGTCTGCGAGACGATGTCCGCAGGCCCGCAGGACGGGATCGTGAAGGGGTGACAAGTCGTCGTATCGAAGTGCTCGACCTGCTCAGAGGCATCGCCATCGTCGGCACCCTGGGCACGAACATCTGGATCTTCACCGATCCCGGCGGTCCCGCCGACGTCATCGGGGCGCTGGGGCAGCCGGGAACCGTGGAGACCTTCCTCCGCTTCCTCACCAACGGCAAGTTCCTCGCGCTGCTCACCCTGCTCTTCGGGGTCGGGCTCGAACTCCAGTACCGTTCGGCCGCGCGCCGTGGCGTGCCGTGGCCCGGCTGGTATCTGTGGCGGGCCGGGTTGTTGTTCGTCGAAGGTCTGATCCACTACCTGCTGATCTTCGAGTTCGACGTGCTCATGGGCTACGCGCTGACCTCGATCATCGTGGCGTACCTGATCGGCAGGAGCGACCGCGTGATCAGGGTGTGGATGATCACTGTCGGGTCGGTGTTCGCCGCGCTGATCGGGTTGCTCACCGTCGGCACCAGCTCGGCGAGCCTGGACACCGGGGCGGAGTCGTCCACGCTCTTCACCGGCGGCACCTACCCGCAGCAGGTCGCCGCCCGGATCGAGATGATCGTCCTCTACCGGCTGGAGATCCTCTTCATCGTCCCGATGGGCATCGTGCTGTTCCTGCTCGGCTCCCAGCTGATGCGCGCCGGGGTGTTCGAGGACTCGGAGCGGGGCGCGGCACTGCGCCGGAGGCTCATGGTCGGCGGACTCGCCGTGGGCCTGCCGCTGAACCTGGCCACTGCGTTCGCCGGTCCGGGCTGGTTCCTGGTGGACCGGTACCTGCTGCCCCCGCTGGTGGCGCTGGGGCTGCTCGGTCTCGTCGCCACCCTCGCGCGGCGGGCGAGCGGCGCCCCCGGCGTATTGAGGCGAGGGCTGACCAACGTCGGTCGTACGGCTCTGAGCTCCTACATCTTCCAGAACCTGGTCGCCTCGGCGCTCTGCTACGGCTGGGGGCTCGGCCTGGCCGCGACGCTCGACGGCCTGCGGCCGTGGTGGGTCGTGGCGGCCTGGGCGGGAATCTGCGCGCTCTTCATGACGCTGTCCACGCTCTGGCTGCGGCGCTTCGAGCGGGGGCCCGTCGAGACTCTCTGGCAGTGGGCGTACCTGGCGCCGCAGGAGCTTTCCAGGAAATCCGGCAAGGCTCAAGGAACCCCGACAAGACAGTAGGGGGTTTCCACGGATTCCCCCGCTCCCGCCGCCGCGATGACGAGCACGCCCGCTCCGATGAGCCACGGTCACGGAAAAGCCGCGGCTCCGACCGGTGAGGACGTGTCCCACAGGATCACCGTCTTGTCGTCACTCGCGGTGGCGAGGATCTTGCCGTCGGGACTGAAGGCGACCGACCGTACCCAGTTGGTGTGGGTGGGGTGGTGGACGACAGGGTTGCGGGCGACGGGGCCGTGGGCGACGCAGCGGGTGGCGCCGTGGGTGACACGGCGGCGATCCCGAAGTCGGTCAGTACGACCCGCTCACCTTCGAGCAGGACGTTCGCGGGCTTGATGTCGCGATGGGTGATCCCGGCGGCGTGCGCGACCTCCAGGGCCGCGAGGATCTGCGCGCCGATCGCCGCCACCCGCCGGGGCGGCAGGTGCCCCTGGGTCCTCAGCAACTCGTCGAGGGAGGGTCCGTCGATGATCTCCGTCACGATCCACGGGCGGCCGTCGGCCTCGACGACATGGTCGTGGACGGTGATGATCGCCGGATGTTTCAACTGAGCCGCGGCGCGGGCCTCACGTCGCATCCGCCTGTAGAGCGTCTCACGTGCGGGAACGTCCAGATAGTCGGGGAGGATGAGCTCCTTGATCGCTACTTGGCGCTCCAGGCTTTCGTCCCGCGCCCGCCACACCGTGCCCATCCCGCCGCGGCCCAGCACGTCCATCAGCCGATATCGCCCGGCGACCAGCATGCCCGCTTCATGCGCCACGCTGAAACCTTAACGATGGCATGGTGCGATAAGCCGTAAAAGGGAACAGATTGTGACCGTGATGATGCCGAGCGTCGGCTCTCCGGGCGGTGCGGCCTTCGCGGCTGAACCCGGCCGTCCACGACAGCCCCCACCGGTGCCGCGCCGGACGACACGCGTGAGCCGGCCGTCCGCGGTGATGCGGCGCCGGATGACACGCGGGGATCTGCCGGGGCCTGGTCATCCACGGCGATACGGTGCCTGAAGTGCGCGAGGGCGTTGACCTACCGGCACCTAACCGTCTGCGGTGGTGCGGTGCCCGGGAATGCGAAGGCGTTGGCCTACCGGCATCTAACCGTCCGCGGTGGTGCGGCGTCCGATGACGGGGCGCAGCGCGTCCAGCACCGTCGCGTCCTCGATGGTCGAGGGAACGGGCTCGTCGGAGCCCTCCGCGATCCCGCGCATGGTCTTGCGCAGGATCTTTCCCGACCGGGTCTTCGGCAGGGCCGGGACCACGTCCACCTGCCTGAAGGCGGCCACGGCGCCCACCTGCTCGCGAACGGCGAGGACCAGCTCGGCCCGCAGGGTCTCGGGGTCGATCTCCGTCCCGCTCTTCAGCACCACGAAGCCGCGCGGCACGTGCCCCTTCAGCTCGTCGGCGACCCCGATGACCGCGCACTCGGCCACCGCCGGATGCGCGGCCAGCACCGCCTCCATGGACCCGGTCGACAGCCGGTGCCCGGCCACGTTGATCACATCGTCGGTGCGGCCCATCACGAACAGGTAGCCGTCCTCGTCGAGGTGGCCACCGTCGCCGGTCAGGTAGTAGCCGGGGAAGGCCGTGAGGTAGGACCGCACGTAGCGCTCGTCGTCCTGCCAGAGGGTGGGGAGCGTGCCCGGCGGGAGCGGGAGCCGGATGCAGATCGCGCCCTCCTCGCCGGGGGCGCACTCCTCGCCCGAGGCGCGCAGCACGCGCACGTCGTATCCGGGGACGGGCACGGTGGGGGAGCCCGGCTTGACCGGCATGGGCTCCAGCCCGCGCAGGTTGGCGGCGACGGGCCAGCCGGTCTCGGTCTGCCACCAGTGGTCGACGACCGGCACGCCAAGCCTGTCCGCCGCCCAGTGGTAGGTGTCGGGGTCCAGGCGCTCCCCGGCGAGGAACAGCGTCCGCAGCGACGAGATGTCGTACCCGTCGAGCAGGGCCGCCTGCGGGTCGGCCCTCCTGATGGCACGGAACGCGGTCGGCGCGGTGAACAGCGCGTTCACCCGGTGCTCGGCGATCACCCGCCAGAACGCGCCCGCGTCGGGGGTGCCGACCGGCTTGCCCTCGTACAGCACGGTCGTGGCGCCGCGCAGCAGCGGCCCGTACACGATGTAGGAGTGCCCGACGACCCAGCCGACGTCGGAGGCCGCCCAGAACACCTCGCCCGGCGCGATGTCGTAGACGTTGGCCATGCTCCACAGCAGCGCCGTCGCGTGCCCGCCGTTGTCGCGCACGACGCCCTTCGGCAGGCCGGTGGTGCCGCTGGTGTAGAGGATGTAGAGCGGATCGGTCGCGCGCACCGGCACACATTCGGCCGGGTCGGCCTTCGCGCTCGCCCAGTCGACGTCCCGCCCCTCCACCAGCTCGGCGGGGGCCTGCTCGCGCTGCAGGATCACACAGTGCGCGGGCCGGTGCGAGGCCAGGTCGAGCGCGGCGTCGAGCATCGGCTTGTACGGCACCACGCGCGAGGGTTCGATCCCGCAGGAGGCCGACACGACCACCTTGGGCCGCGCGTCGTCGATCCTGGCCGCCAGTTCCTTGGGTGCGAACCCGCCGAACACCACCGAGTGCACCGCCCCCAGCCGCGCGCACGCCAGCATCGCGATCACCGCCTCGGGCACCATCGGCAGGTAGACCACCACCCGGTCGCCCTGCTCCACCCCGAGCGAGCGCAGCACCCCGGCGAACCTCGCGACCTCGTCGCGCAGCTCGGCGTACGTGTAACGCCTGCCGGTGCCCGTCACCGGGCTGTCGTAGATCAGCGCGACCCGGTCACCGTGCCCGGCCTCGACGTGCCGGTCCAGCGCGTTGTGGCAGGTGTTGAGCTCTCCGTCGGGAAACCACCGGTAGAAGGGCGGCGCCCCGGCGTCCAGGATCTCGCGCGGCGGCCTGCTCCAGGTGACGGCCTCGGCGGCCTCGGCCCAGAAGTCCTCGGGATCGGCGATGCTGCGGGCGAAGGCGTCAGCGTACGACATCCAGCCATCATGCTCTTTCCCGGACTCCCAGGTCGAGGCCCCTCTCCGTGTATCCTCCCGTAGCCGAGGCCGAGCTTGATCAGTCGACGCACATCGCCTGGTGAGTGGACTGGAAGACCCACGTGCCGCCGCCCGGGGACATGTAGGTCAACATGGCGGAATAGGTCCCGGGGGTGCAGTCGTGGCCGACCGCGAGGACGGCCGCCCGGGCCCGCTGCTGGGCCGCCGCCAACCCGGCCGCGTAGGTGCTGCCCGCCCCCACGGCGGTGGCGCTGCGGGGAGTGTCGTAGCCGTCGGCGTGTGCGGCCACGGGCGTGGTCGCCAGGCCGGCCGCCACCACCGCTGAGACGAGACCGAGCCGGCGGAGCCGAGTACCTTTTCGCATGATTCTCCTACAGGGCCGGATCATTTGATCGACTGAGGATAATTTTCAAACGGACCCAGGTAAAGAGGGTATTGACCACTCAGTCGCCAGAATCTGGCCTGTCATGCGGTTTCTTCGTGATGGAGAATGCAATTTACATTCCTCGTGGCGGGGCAGGTAATTTACAGCCGTACGAAGATTGAATCGCGCCGGGGTGCATCAGAGTCTCCGGCGACCCCGGCGTGGTTCGCCGGAAGGAGCACTGCGGAGCCCGGAGAAGGCGGAAGCCCTCCCGAAAAGGCGCCTTCGCGCCCTTGATCCCCTCGGTGTAGTCGCCCTCCGGGTCGACCAGGCAGAACTGTTGACCTCCTCCCCGGCCTGAAGGGCCGGGGATTCTCCCGTCGCGTCGCGGTTAAGCGGCGCGCGGGGGTTGACGCTTCACAGACCGGGTAGTCCCGAGGTCTCGACGTCCTGACACCGCTGATCCGTCGGCGTTGTTGATATTGATCGCGGCGTTGGTGTCGGCGTGGCCGACCCACCCGCACGCGGGGTTGACGCAGGCGAACACGGTTGCGTTGCGGCTGGCTGGATCGCGATGCCCGCATCGGTGGCAGGTCTGCGAGGTGCCCGGGGCGGGGACCTCGATGACCTGCCCGCCCCGGTCGATGGTCTTGTATTCGAGCAGGGTGACGGTCCGCCCCCACGCCTGGCCACTGATCGACCGGTTCAGGCCCGCCTTTTGAGTGACGTTCCTGCCCGGGGCTTCGATCGTGCCCTTGGCGGATTTGACCATGTTGAGGATGGAGAGTTTCTCCACCTTGATCACAGCGAATGTGTCGGCGAGTTCGGTGGTGGTCTGGTGCTGCCAGTCAACGGCCCTGCGCTTGGCTTTCGCGCGCAGCCGGGCGATCTGGCCGTAGGTACGCCGCTCCCGCCCCGAGGGGCGAGCCTTCTTCGGCCGGGCCGTGCGCCGGCGGGCCGCTGTCTTCTCCAGTCGGCGCAGGTGCTCGCGCTCGCCATCCGTCAGCCAGGAGCCGTGCTCGCGCATCGTCCCGTCCGACAGGGCCAGGGCGACGTGGACGCCCCGGTCGATCCCAACCTGCGGGCCCTGATGCGCGTCGGCGGGCACTACCAAGGTTTCGGTGCGAAACACCACGTGCCAGCCTTCGGCTTCCTTGATCAGGCGAGCGCCGGTCACCTTCCCCGCAGGAGAGTTCTTCCCGACGCCGGGCAGGTCTTGGGTCCAGCGGAACCGGACCCGGCCCACCATCGGCACGGTGAGCGCGCCCCACCTGGCCGACAGGCGGACGATCCGCATGGTGCGGACCTGCGGCACGTCCACCGCCAAGTCGGCCAGGTCGTTCTCCAGGATCCGGTCGATCAGCTCGACGACCCCGGCCCCGTGCTCTCCCTCGGTCACCAGGTCACACCGTTCCTTAACGGCGGGCAGCGCGTTGGCCACCGCCACCGCGCACTCACAGGCGGGGAGGAACGCGTGGTCGTTCTCGGCGTCGCCAACGCCGATCGTGCTGTGCGCCGACATCTCCAGCTCCGCCAGGGCGGCGGTCAGGCCGGTGGCCTTGTTGATCCCCGAGGGCAGGACCATCACCGCGCCCTTGTTGAAGATGACCTGCATCTCCAGGCCGAGTTCGCGGATGGTGTCGAGAACGGTCTCGGCGTGCGGTTCCGTGGTGGCCACGATCGCCGAGCCGACACGGAGCGGCTCCACGCCCCCTCAAGGCCGCGGGGTCAGCTGGACACGTTCCTGCGGCGTACGAGAACGAACATGACCCCGATGGCGGCCAGCGCGGCGGCGGAGATGACGCCGATCTGGAGGAACAGGTCGTCCGACGAGCTCTCCTGGGCGCGCTCGGCCAGCTGGGCGCGCTGGGCCAGCGCCGTGCTGGACGCCGGCTCGACCTCCGCCGGGGGAAGCACGATGTCCTGCACCTTCACGCTCGCCGACTTGCTGACCTTGGCGGGCTTGGTGACGGTCACGGCGACCTTCCACTCACCCACAGGGAGCGGTTCGGCCGCGTTGTAGAGGTTCTGTCCCTCGGGCGCCGACTTCAGCGGGATGGGGCCGAAGGTACGGCCGTCGGGTGCCGTCGCGAGCAGGGTCGCCGCGACGATCTCGGTGACCGGGCGGCTGTCCTTCTTCCAGGTGACCAGCACGTTGACGTTGCGGCCGCCGTCCCCGACGACCTCCAGCTTGAGGGGTGACTTGGGTGCGGCGGAGGCGGCCGGGGCGCCGAGCAGCAGCCCGAGCCCGGCCAGCAGGATGGCCGCGGCGTATCTGAGGGCCTTGTTCACGGGGCGTGATTCCCTTCCGGGGGTGGCGGCGGGGCACGGCGGGTGCCCGCCACCGAAGCGCGAATGTCTCATCGTGAACATCCGGGACGTACGCCAGGTTTGCACACGTCCCGGACACGCACAGCGGGCGGTGGCGTCCTGCCTCCGCCGTTGGTTCAGGACTGGTTGAACAGTGAGAGCGTGAGGGTGGAGTTGTACTCGCCGGCGGTGACGTCGACGGGGGTGCGCAGGGCGAGGTCGGCGTTGACCT